>JABDPD010000152.1 GCA_013042895.1 Boseongicola sp.
TCTCGGGGCTGCCATATCCCGCCGCGTCGCGTTCTGAAGAGATCATATCTCATCCAGCTCTTGAAGGTATTCCGCGCGTTTTTAGTGGTCCGGAATGGGTTTGCGGAACCCCGCTAACCCTGATTGCGCTAGATCAGATGGTGGCCGCGCGCGAGGCCTTGGAATGAGCCGCGCTTTGATGTCGGTTCACGTCGAACGGCCATGGTTAACGGTCGAATTAAACGCTGACATTCGAGCGCTCAGCTTTGCGCCTTATCGTCCGGGGAATGTCGATTGCGGTCAGATTCTTTGGCGCGAGGTGCGGGATGCGGACCTGACGCGAGAGTTCAACGCGATTGAGTGGTTGGCCGAAGAAGTTAAGCTGCCGTCGGCGGTTGCTATGCTGACTTCGCGAAATGTTGAGACGTTCGTGCATCATCGTGTGGCAGTTGGTTCAGTCGTGGCGGAGGCCGTCGTAACCGTCGGTTTATCAAACGCGGAGCGTGTTGGACTACGCCGACAAATGCGCGCGGGCACTGGAACAATCAACATCGCGGTCGCGACTTCGGCTGAACTAACCATGCCAGCGCGTCTGGAGGCGATGTCGATTGCCGCCTCTGCACGCACAGCGGCGGTCATGGACGCGATGATCGAGATCGAGAGCGGTGTGGCAACAGGCACCGGGACGGACTGCATCGTTGTGGCGTCACCAGATGGGTCGGTAGAGTTCGCGGGCATGCACACCGAGGCGGGTGAGGCGGTCGGGGCTGCGGTTTACGGTGCGATTTCGGAAGGTGTCTCTGCTTGGCTTGCGGAACGCTAGAAGATGTAATGCTTCCGTCGGAAGCATTCTCAGAAGAGTGAATGTGCGGTTTTAGGGCAGATCGAAGGCGTGGAATTCTGCAAAGCCTATAGTTGCGTTCCATGGATCCGGGTGGCTCGTTTCGGCCATAACTGCACGGAATACGCCAGCGTGGCTTACCCAAAGTGTAGAAGCCTCATCTAGGCGGGACAGTGCGGATCGGACGCGGTTCCGGAGCATCGCGACGCTTTCCCCTTGATGGGGTCGAGCGTTGAAGAAGTCGTCCGCCCAGGCATCAAGTTCGGTGCGACTTATGTCGTTCCACGGTGTATTTTCCCATACTCCAAAGTCCATCTCGATCAGATCGTTATCATTCTCCACAGGGATTTCTCTCATCATTGCAATGGTTTGGGCTGGTACTCGGCAGCGCGTTAAAGGGCTGGTGACGATCTTTTTGATTGGTGGGAGCATCCCGCTGATACGCTTGGAAATCACCTCAAAACCAGGCGCGAGAGGAAGGTCTGTTCGCCCGTAGCAAAGACCCTTGTGGGCGACCGGTTCGGGGTGGCGAAGAAAGATCAGAGGCATGCAAGAATGATGAGTGGGACGACGGCTTCGGTTAATTGCTCGCAAGCGCCCAGGGCGTCACCAGTGTATCCGTTAAGACGATGGTTCAACCACCTCGCAAACAAGGAGAGGAGAGTAGCGAAGGCGACCGCGGTGGCGAGTGCAGGGATGATGCCGATGGCAACGACGATGAATGCAAATATGCAGAGGGCAGCGCTCCATGCGGGTTTTATGTCGACTTTTTGAGTCGCGGTGACGAATGCAGCGGCACCTTTTTTACGAGCGTAAGGGAGCCGGTCCATTAACCAAGTCATTGAAAACCTGCCAAGACCGTGACCCGCGACAATTGCGATGGCAGCCACTGACACCGGAAGCATTGCGAGGGCCGAAATTTTGAGTGCCAGCGTCATTCCCAGCGCGAGGATGCCAAAAGTGCCGATGCGACTGTCACGCATGATCTCCAGCGCGCGCAATTTTTCTTCCGTTCCGCCCAAACCGTCGGCGAGATCGGCAAGACCGTCTTCGTGAAGGGCGCCGGTGAGCAACATGCCCGAAGCGACAGTCAGCAATGCGGCGATTGCTTGGGGAAGGAAAACGATGAGGACTAAAAAAAGCAGTGCAAGCGATATGCCGATACCGATGCCGACGACTGAGTACCAGCGAACCGCGCGTGCCATGGCGGCGTCCGAGTATTCAACGGGTGGAAATCGAAGACGCGTCAGGAAGCCAGTCGCAAGCGTCATCTCGTCTCGAAAACCTGTCATGCGGGCCCCGAAATTCCTGCGTCTTCGAAGCTGGCCATGTCAGTTAACATGGTCGCCGCTGCCTGCAAGAGCGGCCATGCGAGCAGTGCGCCCGTACCTTCGCCAAGGCGGAGATCAAGATCGAGAAGAGGTGATGCATCAAGGGCGTTGAGGATAGATATGTGCCCCTGCTCCTGACTTTTGTGAGCAAAAACCATTGCTTGACGGCTGTTTGGTTCCAATTTGGTAGCAACGAGAGCTGCCGCAGTCGCGATGAATCCATCGACGATGACGATACGGCCTGCGGCTGCGGCTCCTTGCATCGCTCCTGCCATCATTGCGATTTCAAAGCCGCCGTACTCCCTCAACGCCTCTTTGGCTTCAAGCTGGCCAGTCCGCTGTGCGGCTCGTCGAAGGATCGTTTCTTTCGCCGCTAACCTGGCATCATCCAGGCCTGTGCCTCGGCCCGTCAAAACATCAAGGCCGACCCCAGTGATTTTGTGAGCGAGCATGGTTGCGGACGAGGTATTGGCGATTCCCATTTCGCCGAATGCCACCGCGTCCCATGCTCCATCGCGTCCTAAGTCTTTCCCTTTTTGCAGCGCATCTTCGACCTGAGTTGACGTCATCGCAGGGCAATTAAGAAAGTTAAGCGTCCCGGAACCTATGCGTCTGTCCAGCATTGCTGGCTCGTTGAAGGGAGAGCCTGTTACTCCGGCGTCAACGACGCGAAGGTCCGCTCTCACGCTTGCCGCAAACACATTTGCGGCGGCGCCCTGTCCAAGGAAGTTGAGCACCATTTGCCGCGTGACTTCTTGTGGAAATGCGGAGACTCCAGCATCTGCGATGCCGTGATCCGCCGCAAAAATTGTTAACTGGCAAGACTGCATTTTAGGCATCAGCGTGCCTTGCACAGTTGCGATTTGGGCAGCGAGTTCTTCGATGCGACCAAGCGCTCCCGCAGGCTTAGTTTTCATGTCGATCTTGCGTTGAAGATCGGCTGCGAATGTCGTTTGGTTGGGCACGGCTTTTCCTGAAGTGTTGGTCAAGTCTGCTTAAGGATTTGCAAACGAACGCGCAACCGAAGGACGCCCCGATGACAGACGAAACCGACATCAATGCACGCCACAAAGAGCGAATGAAGAAAATCAAATCAGCGCGCGATAAGATTATGGAAACCAAGACCGTCGAGAAGGGATTGGTGATTGTCTTAACCGGCAATGGAAAAGGGAAATCTTCGTCAGGTTTTGGGATGATTTTTCGCGCGATAGGCCATGGCATGCCGTGCGCTGTCGTGCAGTTTATCAAGGGCTCCATGCAGTCTGCGGAACGGGACCTGCTGAAGGCGAAGTTTGCGGAAGAATGCCCTGTTCACGTAATGGGCGAAGGGTTCACCTGGGAGACTCAAGATCGCGAACGGGATATCGTGATGGCCGAAGCCGCATGGGAAAAAGCCAAGGAGCTTATCCGGGATGAGAGGAACCGAATGATCCTCTTGGATGAGATCAATATTGCTCTGCGGTACGACTATCTCGACGTGGAAGAGGTCGCGGATTTTCTGGTGAATGAAAAGCCGCCGATGACCCACGTTGTGCTGACTGGAAGAAACGCAAAGGATGTTCTGATCGACCTTGCGGACTTGGTAACGGAAGTTAAGGAAATAAAGCATCCGTATCGATCACAAGGTGTTATTGCACAGCCAGGGGTTGAGTTTTAAGGCGATGGCCCGAGCGCTGATGGTACAAGGGACAGGTTCCAACGTCGGCAAATCCGTGATTGTAGCGGGGCTTTGTCGCGCGGTGGCCAATCGTGGTTTGAACGTTCGCCCCTTTAAGCCACAGAACATGTCAAACAATGCGGCCGTAACCGATGACGGAGGCGAGATCGGACGCGCTCAAGCCCTGCAGGCCTGGGCTTGCAGGGTTCCGATGAATGTCCATATGAACCCGGTTCTGTTGAAGCCCGAGAGCGACAGAGGGTGTCAGGTCGTTGTCCAGGGAAAGGTCTTCGGGGCATTGGAAGCGCAAAATTTTGGCGCAATGAAGCCCGATCTGATGCCGCGCGTGATGGAGAGTTTTGCTCGCACCAAGGAAGATTCGGATCTCGTCTTGGTTGAGGGTGCGGGGAGCCCGGCAGAAATCAACCTTCGTAATGGTGACATCGCAAATATGGGGTTTGCGAGAGCTGCAAATGTGCCGGTTGTTTTGTTGGGAGACATCGACCGTGGCGGGGTTATTGCTCAGATTGTTGGGACAAAGGCTGTGCTTGATGAGGGCGATGCTTCGTGTATTCGCGGGTTTTTGATCAATAAGTTTCGCGGCGATCTCCGACTATTCGACGAAGGCTATGCAAGCATTGAGCACCGTACCGGGTGGACTGGATTTGGGGTTGTTCCATGGTTTGAAGAGATCGCAAAGCTGCCCGCAGAGGACGCCGTTGATATCGGTTTGGGTGGTGAAGGCGGTCAGTTTCATGTTGCCTGTCCAATGCTCAGCAGGATTGCGAATTTTGATGATCTGGATCCCCTGAAGGCAGAGTCTGACGTGCGACTATCCATGGTGCCGCCGGGAAGAGCGATACCGGGAGACGCTGATTTAGTTATTCTCCCGGGAACCAAATCGACTGTTGGCGATCTTGCGTTCTTCAGGGCTCAGGGCTGGGATGTTGATCTTGCGGCGCATGTTCGTAGGGGCGGAGCTGTATTGGGGATTTGCGGGGGATATCAAATGCTTGGCGAGCGCATACATGACCCGGACGGGTTGGATGGTCCGCCAGGTTCCGTTCCGGGGCTAGGGTATCTTGATGTTGAGACCGTCATGAAATCAGAAAAGTCCCTGACGAGGGTCGAAGGGGTACATGTTGGGACCGGTGCCTCTTTGTCGGGCTATGAAATTCACATTGGAGAGACAACAGGCTCTGATGCGCTACGGCCGTTTTCGAGTGTTAATGGAAAAGGAGACGGCGCATGCTCGGCCGATGGGCAAGTTATGGGTACCTATTTGCACGGCTTGTTTGGAGATGATGCCTTCCGCGAAGCCTGGTTGAGCTCCAATGGCGGCTTAAGTTCCGGCGTAAGATACGGTCCTGAAGTCGATCGGGTTTTGGATAAACTGGCTGATCACCTGGAGACGCATGTAAACATTGATGAACTATTGGCAATCGCCCGTTAAGCTTCGTTAACGGCGTGCGTCAAGCGTTCCCATTCGCTCTCGCTTCCCGGCAATCCAAGTCGAATCCATGTAGGCGAGTATGGGAATACTCGACTCCAGATGTGGTGTTTTGCAAGAAGGTGCTGGGCGCCTTTAGCATCAGTTGTCTGATATGTTCTGAAGAGAGCTGTGCCGCCGATCAATTCCCACTTTGCGTTCTTGATGATGCTATCACATCGGGCAGTATCGAGGGCTAGACGCGCGCGAGTATTGGATTGCCAGACCGGGTCTGAGTATGCGGAGGTAGCGACTTCCAACGCTGGGCCGGACACTGCCCATGGACCGGCCAAATTTGCGAGTTTTGCGATTACTTCGCGCATTCCCAAGACAAATCCAAGGCGCAAGCCTGCCAGACCGTAAAACTTGCCGAATGAGCGGAGTACAATGACGTTGCCGGGCATCGAAAGTGGTAAGAGTGAGGCTTCGGGTGTTGCATCGGCAAAGCTTTCATCGACGATCAGTGTGCCGGTGCGCCTTGCAATCTCACAAAGTTCCTCGACACTCAAACAGGAGCCTGTCGGGTTGTTTGGATTGACTATGACGGCGGTTGCCGCTCCGCGCAGTTCTAATGGGTTGCTCACCCGCTTTACGGTCGCACCGTAGTGATGGAAGATGCCTTCAAATTCGTTGTATGTGGGGCTTAGAATTCGGACATCCGTCAGGTTCGTGACCTGAGGCAGAAGCTGAATGGCGGCCTGCGCGCCGGGTGTTGCGGTGATCGGCCAAGTTGTCTGGAAAGCAGTTTGCGCGGCATTCAAAAGTCGTGCATGCGCGTCGAGCTCGGGCAATACTTCAAATGATTCTTTGCAAATAGGATCATAAGGATAAGGTGATCTGTTTATTCCGGTCGAGAGATCGATCCAGTCGGCCTTCCTACCTCCGAAAAGGTCGATCGCACGCGAGAGATCCCCACCGTGGTCGTGTTGGTTTTTCATAGAAGGGCGATCAGAAAAAGGAGTAAGGCAAAGAGGCCCATTGCACGTATGTAGACTGTCAAGGCTCGGTCAATATCATCCGGTGTTGGGTCTGGTGCTTCACTGTTCAGGTAGGGGTCGTCGCTTGGTCCTTCTGGATAGCTCCGTGGCCCGGAAAGGCGCACATCGAGCGCGCCGGCCATCGCTGCCTCGGGCCATCCGGCATTTGGAGACCTATGTTTCTGCGAGTCTCGGAAGACGACCGAAAGCGCCTGTAACGGCCTTTTTTGAACGACCGCAATAATGAGGGCTGTTAGTCGCGATGGTATCCAGTTTGCGATGTCATCGAGACTCGCGGCAGCGCGTCCGAAGTCGATATACTTCTCGGATTTATGCGCGATCATACTGTCGGCTGTGTTGACCGCCTTGTAGGCCGCGATACCCGGGAGGCCGAAAAGAACGCCCCAGAAAACGGGGGCAACGATGCCATCGGATGTGTTCTCAGCGAGGCTCTCAATTGCCGCGCGCGCAACACCTTCCGAGTCGAGGCTTTCCGGGTCTCGGCCAACAATTTTTGCGACCGCGACGCGTGCGTCAGTAAGGTTTCCCTCTTTTAGCGGGGCAGCGACATCGGCCACATGGGTGTACATGCTTCGAGGGGCGAGAAGTGGGGCGGCGAGAAGACCGGTCAAGAGCAATCCAATCCATCCATCTGGTAGTATTGCGGCTATCAAGGCCGCTGGAAGGGCCGCTGCTGCGACAACGATCAGAAGCGTTATGCGCCCCCAGCGGCGCTTCTCCAGAGGTGAGTCTTCAGGAAGGTTAAAGCGCTCGTCCATATGGTTGATCAGTCGGCCGATCCATGTGACCGGGTGACCAATTGCCTGATAGAGGCGGTCGGGCCAGCCGAAGGCGCTCTCGGTCGCCAAGGCCACTATCATTGCCGCTGCTGACATTATCGGTCCCAAATTATCCCGTTCGATTGAATGGCACCGGAGCGGACGTTATGCAACGTTAACAAATCGGGAGGTCTTTCGTGGGTAGACTTATATTGGTGACTGGGGGTGCAAAATCCGGGAAGTCCGCTTGGGCAGAATACCGGGCAGCTCAGCTCGCTCCGTCGGCAACTTATATTGCTACCGCCCAAGCTTTCGATGTCGAAATGGAGAAACGGATTGCCGAGCATTTGACGCGGCGCGGGCCGGAATGGACGACAGTGGAAGAGCCACGGGATTTGCCACGGGTTTTGGATGAAACTGATGGTGGCCAGCCGAGGATGATTGACTGCCTGACATTGTGGCTGTCCAACGAAATGCTTGCCGCGGATGGGGATTGGCGGGATGCTCTTGATGCGCTTGTGTCCGCGCTTTCGCGACAAACGGCCCCGGTGATATTGGTCACAAATGAGGTCGGTTCAGGCATTGTACCCGACAACGCACTGGGGCGCAGGTTTCAGGACGCGGCAGGTGTAGTTAACCAAACGATCGGCGCAATCGCAGATGAAGTTGTTTTGGTCGTCGCAGGTCAGGCATTGACGATTAAGGGTAGCGCAACTTAGTTAGCGGCGACCATTAAACCTTCTTCTTTCAATCGCTTATGTGTTTCGTCAACCGCTCGGTAGGCACGCTCGGCAAGCAGATCAATCTCGTCTGGAGTGATCGGAAGCGGTGGGCAAATGATCATCCGGTCCCCGACGTGGCGCATGACGAGATTGTTGGCAAAACACCTTTCCCGGCAAATCAAACCGGCTGTACCTGGGCCACCAGAGAATGCGGCCCGGCTGGATTTGTCCGGCGTCAGTGCGATTGAGCCCATGAGGCCGACAATCTTCGCTTCGCCCACGAGGGGGTGATCTGTTAACGCTTCCCACTTCTTGCGCATGTAGGGCGCAGCCGTATCTCGGACGTGACCGATCAAGTTTTCTTCTTCGATGATCCGTAGATTTTCTAGGGCAACCGCACAGGCAACCGGATGGCCTGAGTAAGTGTAACCATGGTTAAATTCGTCTTGTCCGATCGTATTTGCAATCTCGTCGGACAGGATTGAGCCGCCGATCGGCTGATAGCCAGACGACATGCCTTTGGCGATGGTCATCATATCTGGCTGAACATCTACGGTCTGGCTTCCGAACCAGTTTCCGGTGCGCCCAAATCCGCAGATCACCTCATCGGCGATGAAGAGAATGTCACGCTCCTGGCAGATGCGCTTGATCTCAGGCCAATAGGTTTCTGGTGGTACAATAACGCCGCCCGCACCCTGAATGGGCTCGGCGATAAAGGCTGCGATCCGGTTTTCACCAATTTCGTCAATAGCTTGTTCCAGTTCGCGCGCGCGAGCCAGACCGAACTCCTCGGGCGACATTTGGCCTCCCTCAGCCCACCAGTTAGGTTGATTGATGTGATGGATGTCGGGAATCGGCAAACCGCCCTGAGCGTGCATCGCTGCCATACCACCAAGCGATGCGCTTCCCATTGAAGAGCCGTGATAAGCATTTTTGCGGCTGATGATGATGGTCTTCTCGGGCTTTCCCTTCATTTCCCAGTAACGCCGCACGACGCGAATGTTTGTATCATTTGCGTCCGAGCCACCGCTGGCAAAGAAAACATGGTTTAGATCGCCAGGCGCCAATTCAGCCAATTTGGCCGCCAGCGCAATCGCCGGAACATGGGTCGTTTTGAAGAAGGTGTTGTAGTAGGGCAATTCGCGCATCTGCCGCGCGGCGACTTCGGCGAGTTCATCGCGGCCGTAGCCAACATTAACGCACCAAAGGCCGGCCATCGCGTCGAGTATCTTTTCTCCGTCACTATCGTAGAGCCAAACGCCTTCGCCTCGCGTGATGACGCGTGCGCCTTTTGTCTCAAATTCGCCCTGTGCTGAGAACGGATGCACATGGTGTGCGGCATCGAGCGCTTGAAGTTCGGCGGTTGGCATATGGTTGGTGATTGCGGACATCGGCGAGGTCTCCATCGAATGCGGCGGTTGGGAAAAGATATGATCAAATTTTCTGCGCGGTCAATCCGCGAAGCGACACCGTTAGTCCGAAAGCGTCAATCGAACCTGCCCAATTCCTTGGCGAATGTCATCAGCGATAGCCTGCGCCGCACGAGAAGGGTCCCCCTCGCGCAAAGCCGTGAGAGCTTCGTCGTGCTTATCTGGAAGGTTTGCCGTTCCGAAACGACCGCAAACGATTCGCAGCGCGGGGCCGCTTTGAAGCCAAAGCGACTGTGACATTCTGCGTAAAACGGGGGCATCAGCCTGATCATAGAGCCTGAAATGGAAGCGATAGTTGAACTCTAAATATCGCTCAACATTGCCCGATGCGATTGCGGCGTCGATTTCCTCATCTAGTTCTACAAGCTCTTTCAGACAGGAGTCTGACATACGTCGAGCGGCCAGTTCAGCTAACCGAGGCTCAATGGCAAGTCGTGCAAAGCTGATCTCATCGAGTGCTTTGAGCGTCATCTCAGGAACGGTAACACGGCGGTTTTCCCCAATTTCTAACGCCCCTTCGGCGGTGAGACGACGGATTGATTCGCGCACAGGAGTCATGCCGCCGCCGATCAAATCAATAAGACCTTGGATCGTAACGGCTTGCCCCGGGACGAGAATTCCGAACATGATCATGTCGCGAATCTGGCGATACACGGCTTGATGCTCGGGACGTTTGGCGATGGTCTTGTCCATTCTTGTGGTCCTTGAACAGTGCAAAGAGCGGCGGGTCGTTGAAGGGCCGTTCCCTGAATTCGCTTGTTTCTGCGGCTGTATTTGATCAAATATGTCCGCAAGTGCCAATGGGAGAGTAAAATGAAAATCAAATTCGCTACAATGACTGCTGTGATTGCGCTCGGAGCAACTGCGGCTTTTGCAGAGGAAGTTCGGGTCTATAACTGGTCGGACTACATCGACGAGTCGCTGCTTGAAAAGTTTGAGGCCGAAACCGGGATCGAATTGATCTATGACGTTTTTGACTCGAACGAGGTTTTGGAAACGAAAATGCTGGCCGGTGGTTCGGGGTACGACGTCGTCGTTCCAACTGGGGATTTCCTACAGCGCCAAATCACAGCCGGAGCATTCCAACAACTGGACTTCGACAAATTGCCGAATTCGGTCAACCTTTGGGAGTTGATCAAGGATCGCACCGAGCAATACGACCCAGGTAATTCCTACTCGATTAACTATATGTGGGGTACGACAGGGATCGGCGTGAACGTCGCAAAGGTGGCTGAAGTCCTGGGTGACGATGCACCGATTGGCTCGCTAGATCTGATCTTTAATCCTGAGAATATGGAAAAACTGGCTGAGTGCGGGGTATATATGCTTGATGCTCCGACTGAGATTATTCCAGCTGCGCTGGCGTATCTTGGAGAAGACCCGAACAGCTTTGATACGGATATGATTAACAAAGCTGGTGACGTTCTTTTGGGCGTTCGTCCACATATCCTAAAATTCCATAGCTCGGAATACATTAACGCACTCGCGAACGGCGACATCTGCGTCGCCTTCGGATGGTCTGGAGATATTCTACAGGCGCGTGATCGTGCAGATGAAGCGGACAACGGTGTTGAGATCGCGTACAACGCGCCGAGTGAGGGCGCATTGATGTGGTTCGACCAGATGGCGATTCCGGTTGACGCTCCAAACCCGGAAGCGGCTCATAAGTTCCTGAACTTCATCATGGACGCGGAGAATATGGCAGCAGCATCGAACTACGTTTACTATGCTAACGGTAACGAGGCCTCCATGCCGTTCCTGGAAGAAGATGTGATCGGCGATCCGGCGATTTATCCTTCGGAAGCCACGCTGGAAAACCTCTACACGGCCGTGCCTTACCCACCGAAAGTTCAACGTGTGGTCACACGGCTCTGGACCAAAGTGAAGTCTGGCACCTAAAGTCGGACCTGAGCGCCCGGTGGTTTCGGCCTCCGGGCGCTTTTGATTGGAAGGGGCAAATATGGCGGTTTCGGGCAAAGATGATGTGTTTGCGCCATGGAAAGATGCGACGGCCGAGCCGTTAATCAAGATTAACGGCGTGACCAAGCGTTTTGGCGATTTCACGGCGATCGACAACATTTCGCTTGAAATCTATCCGCAGGAATTCTTCGCGCTTTTGGGGCCTTCAGGGTGTGGGAAGACGACCCTGATGCGCATGCTGGCTGGGTTTGAGACGCCGACGTCCGGGGTCATCTCCATTGACGGACAAGACATGTCGACGGTGCCGCCGAACAAGCGGGCCGTAAATATGATGTTCCAGTCTTATGCTCTGTTCCCGCACTTGAGTGTCTGGGAAAACATTGCTTTTGGTCTTCGTCGTGATGGGTTGGACAAAGAGAAGATCGCGGCCCGCGTCGAAGAAATGCTGAAACTGGTGCAACTCGGGAAGTTTGCCAAGCGCAAGCCCCATCAGATTTCCGGCGGCCAACGACAACGCGTGGCACTGGCGCGGTCACTGGCAAAGGCTCCGAAACTACTGCTACTTGATGAGCCACTTGGCGCTCTTGATAAGAAGCTCCGCCAGGAAACGCAGTTCGAACTGATGGACATTCAGGAAAAGACCGGCACGACTTTTGTGATCGTTACGCACGATCAGGAAGAGGCGATGACCGTGGCAAGCCGGGTCGCCGTGATGGATCACGGGCAACTTATCCAGGTTGAAACTCCGGAAGTGATCTACGAACAGCCAAACTCGGTCTATGTCGCTGATTTTATTGGAGATGTGAACCTAATTGAAGGGTCTGTCTCTGGCCTCGATTCGGGCGCAGAACTGGCCTGGGCCGAGGGACGTGATCCGTTAATTGGCCAGCCCGGAGCATCATTGTCGAAAGGGCAAAGTGCAAGCTTCGCGATCCGTCCCGAGAAAATTGCCATTTCGGCCGAGGAACCTCAGGACCGGCGCAACCGAGTTCAGGGTAAGATTTTGGATATCGGGTATTTGGGAAACCTTTCGACCTATCACGTGGAGTTACCGGATGGGCCGATCATCAAATGCGAGGTTGGAAACCGCAGTCGGATCGAGAGGCGGGATTTCACCTGGGAGGATGAGGTCTGGTTGAGTTGGAGCGATACGGCTGGGTTGGTATTGCCGCGATGAGTTGGTTGGCGGGCCAGAAGTCTTGGTTGTTTGGGGCTCTGCCCCGCTCCGCTATGCTCGCTCCCCGTGATAGTCCGGTCAGACAGTACGGCGGCTTTAGCGAGATCGTTCGGGGGTTCGGCAGATGAGACGACTTCTAGTTGGTGTGCCCTACGTTTGGTTGCTGGTGTTGTTTTTGGTGCCATTTGGGATCGTCTTAAAGATATCTCTGTCGGACATTGCACTAGCCATTCCACCCTACACCCCGACACTTGATCTGTCTGGAGGGTGGGCTGGAATACGAGAGTTTTTCAGTCAGCTTGATCTTGAGAACTACGTTTTTCTAACCAGTGATGACCTCTACTGGAAAGCTTATCTTTCATCGCTTCAAATCGCGGTGATTGCGACGTTCCTAACGCTTTTGGCAGGCTTTCCAATTGCATACGGGATGGCGCGCGCGCCGGAGGAGTGGCGACCGGCCCTGTTAATGTTGGTGATCCTGCCGTTTTGGACGAGTTTTCTCATCCGCGTTTATGCGTGGATTGGCATTCTCTCGACGGAAGGTTTCTTGAACCAGTTTCTGCTTTGGACGGGGCTTATCTCAGAGCCGTTAACGATCCTTAACACCAACACTGCGGTCTATATCGGCATTGTCTACACCTACTTGCCGTTCATGATCCTGCCGATCTACGCAACGCTTGAGCGGATGGACGCCTCGCTTTTGGAGGCAGCAGAGGACCTTGGTTGTTCACGGATTCAGGCGTTTTGGTTGGTCACTTTACCGCTGGCGCGTCCTGGCGTTGTGGCGGGGTGTTTTCTTGTATTTATCCCTACGCTGGGCGAGTTCGTGATCCCATCGCTGTTGGGTGGGTCTGATACCCTTATGATCGGCAAGGTCTTGTGGGAGGAGTTTTTCAATAACCGCGATTGGCCGGTCGCGAGCGCGGTGGCGATTATCCTTCTATTGATATTGATCGTTCCGATCATTCTGTTTCAACGTAACCAGCAGCTCAATAGAGAGGCAGAGCAATGAGGCGTCTGTCGACCTTCAATATCGTATCGCTGACGCTTGGGTTCGCCTTCCTTTATGTCCCCATGCTGATCCTTGTGATCTACAGCTTCAACGAAAGTAAACTGGTCACGGTCTGGGCGGGATTCTCGACTAAATGGTACGGTGAGTTGTTGCAGAACGAGGCGATGATCGATGCGGCTTGGGTGACGATAAAAGTTGCTTTCTTCTCATCCACCTTGGCAACGGTGTTGGGCACGATGGCGGCCTATGTTTTGGTGCGGCGCGGGCGGTTCTTTGGTCGAACGGTCTTCTCGGGCATGATCTATGCGCCTTTGGTGATGCCTGAAGTGATCACTGGTTTGTCGCTGCTTTTGTTGTTTATTGCGATCGGGTTGGATCGCGGCGTTTTGACGATCGTGCTGGCGCACACAACATTTGCCATGTGCTATGTGTCGGTCGTGGTTTCATCGAGACTCGTGAGTTTTGACGACTCGCTTGAGGAGGCGGCGCTTGATCTTGGCGCGTCGCCATTTGAGGCATTTCGTCTGGTGACCTTACCCATTATCGCGCCAGCCGTGATCTCGGGCTGGTTGTTGGCGTTTACGCTTTCGCTTGACGATTTAGTGATCGCTTCATTTACGGCGGGTCCCTCGTCGACAACATTGCCGATAAAGATTTTCTCCTCCGTCCGTCTGGGTGTCAGCCCAGAGATCAACGCCCTATCGACGATTATTATTGCGATTGTAACCTTGGGCGTTTTGACCGCGTCAATTGTGTCAAAACGGCAAATCTCTCAGCGTCTGCGTGAGGAAGCTCAGGCCGGTTAGGGGAGCAATTTTGCGCGTTTGCCTAAAAATATTGCAATCGTTTCTGTGTCAGTGCAGCGTTAAACCACGATTTTGAATTAAGTATAAAAAGATTTTTTTGGTAAGGGTGGGAGGCAGTTTTATGCTGGTGAATTTGATTGACCTGCGCGAGCACGAGTATCGTTGGTCGAGCGTTATGGCCGTGCTGGAGAGCGCGACGAAAAACAACGAAGCCGAGGATGCCGATCAGGTGAAGCCGGGCCTTGGGATCGAAGTCGACTATGCGGAACGCACGGGTCTTTCTGTTCGTGAGGCTGTTCTTTGGGCGGAAAAAACCGATGGTCCGTTAACGCTTTATCTTTACGATGATGAAGGCGAGGCCCGCGAAGACGGTTAGGTTTGATAGGCAGCGCGCAGTTTTGTGGGTTGTATAAGGTCATCGAGCATAGGTGAGATATCCTCGATCTGTTCGGCGATCACGTGGGTTACACCTCCTTCACGTTGCACACGGCCTGTCACTTTTAACGCTCGGCCTGAGATCACGGCACGTCGAAACCGCTCGTACATTTTGCGCCATACAATCACATTACAAATGCCAGTTTCATCCTCGAGCGTTATGAAAATAACGCCCTTTGCGGTGCCCGGTCGTTGACGCACCAAGACGAGACCCGCAACCGCAATCCGCGCACCGCCGGGGGGCAGATCAAGTTGATCATTGGGCAGGCAGGCCGGAGGACGGTGCCATGAAGGTGGGGTAGACATCTTCATGAGAACAAAAATAGAACATTTGCATCTTTGTGCAAGGCTTTGTGAGGATGGCTCAAAAGGACTGGCAGACTACGTCCCGCAAGGCTACGTAGGCGATAACAAACGTTAAGAGGACGATCATGGCGAAGATTACTTATATCGAACACGGCGGCACAGAGCACGTCGTCGATGTGCCAAACGGGCTGACCGTTATGGAGGGCGCTCGGGACAATGGCATTCCGGGTATTGAAGCGGATTGCGGCGGCGCCTGTGCGTGTTCGACGTGCCATGTTTATGTTCACCCGGATTGGGTAGAAAAACTTCCGGCGAAAGATCCAATGGAAGAAGACATGCTAGATTTCGCCTACGAGCCGAGCGCCGAACGGTCACGACTGACCTGTCAGTTGAAGGTCACGGATGATCTGGAAGGACTTGTCGTGCAAATGCCGGAAAAGCAAATCTGATGTGGCGCTTGGCTGCTCTGGTCGTTGCATTTGCGACGCCGGCTGTGGCCGAAAATGTGGTCGATGCGCGATATGACGGGCCGACCACGCGATACGCGCACGGGGTGCTAGGGGACGCGGTCGAGTGGGGCGAGTTGGTTCTGGAGACCGACACCGGGCGCAGCGTGCGCTTCGTTCTGCCTGAAGAGCGTGTGTTCGAAGATGTGGCGCCGCGCCTCTTTGACGTTGATCTGGATGGGGACAATGAGGTGATCGTTGTAGAGGCCCATCGGGAAGTCGGCGCCCGTTTGGCAATCTATGACGTCGAGGGTCTTGTGGCCGCCAACAGCTATATTGGGCGCCCGAACCGATGGCTTGCGCCGATTGGAGTTGGAGCGGCGGATTTCGATAGCGACGGATTTGTTGAACTTGTCTACGTGGATCGCCCGCATCTTGCGAAAACGGTTCGGGTGCTGCGGTTCATTGACGGAGAGTTGAGGTTTGTCGCCAGCTTTCCCGGTGTAACGAACCATCGCATTGGAGAGCGGGATATCGCCGGGGGCATTCGCGACTGCGGCTATGGTCCTGAGATGATCGTTGCATCGGTGAATTGGGAGCGCGTTCTGGCGCTTGGGTTCAAAGGGCTGAAGTTCTCGCTCGAAGAAGTCTCGCCACACGAAGGCCGGGAGAGTTTCGCGCGAGCAATGGCCTGCGAGTGAATTCCTATGTGGCATTGCTCCGGGCTGTGAATGTGGGAGGTCACGGCAAACTCGCGATGCGCGACCTCGTTAAGCTTTCTGAAGATGCGGGCTTATTGAGCGTGCGTACGTACATCGCTAGCGGGAACGTTGTTTTTCGATCAGACCTGCAATCTGATGAAGTGAAGGGCGTGTTGGAGCGCAAACTGAGAGAATTCACGGGTGTAGATGTGCCGGTTATGGTTCGTACGGCCGAGCAAATCTCCGCATGTTGCGAGGCTTGTCCGTTTCAAAATGAACTCGGAAATCAGGTGGCCGTGATCTTCCTTGATCATTTGGTAGACCCTGATGCGTTAATGAATGTGAGAGATCAGGGCGACGAGATCGCGGTTTTGGGCGATCGTGAAATCTATGTGTACTATCCGAGCGGTATGGGTCGGTCGAAACTGCAAATCAAGGCGGCGGCAAACGGCACTGCGCGTAACATGAACACCGTACGGCGCTTGGTTTCGATGGCGAATAGTTAGCCCTGAGGCATTGTGAGCGAAACCGTGCGTCCGCCCTTTTGGTACTGAAGCGCAGAGTCGGAAATACCCGCGACTGTGCCTCCATCGACGCTGTCACCAATCTTGACCTTTACGTAGCGCCCTGAGGGTAAGCGCACCAGAGCGCGGCGGTCTGTGGGCCTTCCGAAGACGCCAACAAGGTTAATTCGATTGAGACGCATAGCGTCGTCAATTGTGGCCTGACGTGCAACCGAGGCGTTCGAAGGTATCGCGAGGCGCGGTGAATTCTGCGGTCGTGTGGCCTGTTCGGCCTCGCGTTCTTCCGCCAGCGCGGCCTCAATCGCTCCGCTGGTATCGGGCGTTAATGCGGCCAGAGTTCTAGCTTCGCGCTCCTGCCGTTGTTGGATCACAGCGGCAGCGACGATGGCGTCGAAGTCGCGTGGTTTCCCTTGAGGTGCAACAGAGTTGGTCACTGCAAGATCGCTCGGCGGATTGCCAGCGCGCGCAACGAGCGCTTCGATCTGAGCGGAGTCTGGACGGGTGCCGGGGCGTATCTCGGCAAGTTCATCGAGGCTGCGGCCACCAAACTTCTGACGTTCAATCTCAAGCAGGAAAGCCCCTGGTCGCGGCCGTGGAGCCGTGTCGGGCAAACCTGCTGCGAGGGCGGTTTGAACCAGCCTAGGGGCGACCGTTTCATCCGGAAAAGATGTCGCGATCTCGGGTTTCTCGGCTTTCGGTTGGATAGCATCGGCCTCAGCCGTTGGCGCTGGAGCAAGTTCCTCTGCCTCTGCAATCGGTCTTAGAGCAGGCGCCTCGAGAGTATCTTCGACCACTGGATTCAAAGCGGCCAACTGGGTTTCATCAGCCGCTTGAGCTGGTTCGACCGAGTCAGCAGTCTCAGCCACAACCGGAGGGATAAACGCGTCCGGCGCGTCGGTTTCAAGGGTGGTCGAAAGGTCTAAAGGTTCCAAAGTCGGTGGCGTAGCGAGCGTCGCGATCTCTGCGCTACTGATGGGTTCAAAAGACGCGGCGATGCCGAAAGTCGGTCGCTCGGGAACGGTCAAAACGCTCGAAGCGAAAGCGACGGGAGCATAGTCCTCAATCGCTGCAAGTTCGATGGGGCGAGGCTCAAGCCAACCGATTGTCGGATAAGGATCCGAAGTGAGATTCGAGGCGCTAATAAGAGCTGCGTCGAGTTTAACCGGGTTGGGTACACTGGCAGAAGTCCAGTCAATTCTTACTCCGGCCTCGGCTTGCGCCGGGGCTGTGGGTGTTACAGAAACTTCTGTAATATCAAATGGCAACGGGGGTGACGCAGGGGGCTCCTCCGCCGCGGGCGGTGGAGTGACGTCGGCAACTTGCGGCGCCGTTTCGGGCGCTGCTCCGACCGTCGCCGGAGTGACCAGAGAAGATTCGGGTGTGGACGGAATAATCGACCAGATGATGATCGCGACTCCGATCGAGAGAGCGGCCGCGACCCCAAGAAGAGCAGGCGTCGGAACTGCGCGGTCACGGTGTCGGATTGCGACGGATGGCGTGGCGGTCAAGCTGGCCGCGCGGGCCGCTGCGGCAGAAGCGCCGACGTTCGTAACAACGCGTGGCTGAGATGTGGGGCGCGGAAGAGGCGTTCCGGGGTTGAGCGGCGGTAGATCGGTCTCCGGCAGTTGAAGCACCGGAGTCGGATCGTCGACCTTCACGACCGGACTGTCGTCATCTTTCAAGCTTGGTGCTTTAGCAGACTCTTCCAAAACCAGGGGTGCCGGTGTCTTGCGCGCGGACGAAAAGGCGGGAGCCTCGGCCGGTTCATCTTCGTTAATGTCGGGTGCTGGATTCTCGAGCGGTGCAGCTTCCCGCTCTACGAAGATCGGAATACGTGGGAAATCTTCAGGGGATGCCAGTGACGAAAACGCGCGAACGGTTAGGCCGCCTTTCGTAACGAAAGCCTCTGCCTCATCAAGAGTTTGCGTTGCAATTGCAGCGACGCGGGCGGTGCCGCGACCGGTGGCTTCCCAGTCAATTTCGAGGTCAGCGAGATCGTAGGGTGTGCGACCGTCCATTGCCGAAAAAATCTCTTCAGCGGTAGGTGTATCGCCCCCAACCTTGACATCGGTAAACAAAATCTGGTCGCGAGGCAGGAAGATATCGACGGAAGCGGGTGTTTCAACCTTCGCAACCAGCTCTGCCAATCGCGCCTCAATATCGTCGTCTTCGAGCTTCTGGACGGCAAATTCCTGCCACTCGCCCAAGCGGTAGCGCATGAGGCGCACGGCCTCTATCGAAAGATCAAAACCCCAACGCTCTGACATGGCGAAGAGATACCATGGAGGCCCGCCCGCGTCACGATCCAGAATGACGAAAATCGTCCTGTGCAGGAATTCGCCGATATGCCTGTGAAAAAGACTCGAAACGGTGCAGATTGCTGCCAGGGTTGAGCGGCAAGAGCGAGGTGAAGTATGCGGATTCTAGGACTGATATGCTCGGTATTGATACTTGTTCCCCAAGGTGGGCAGGCTGAAGAATTAGAACGTCGAATTGTGGTTAATGGCGAAGGCGTGGTCTCGGTTGCACCGGACATGGCAACGGTCTTTGTTGGAGTCTCACGTCAAGCGCGTCGGGCAGATGATGCGCTTAAGTCGGCCTCGGACGGTGCTGCAGCAGTGTTGGATCGGCTTGCGGCCGAAGGTGTCGAAGCCCGTGATATTCAGACCCGAAATGTCGGACTGTCTCCGCAATATGCGCGCAGCAACGATGGGACGCCGCCGCGGATCACAGGCTACGTCGCGTCGAACGATTTGGTGGTCCGGGTGCGTTCTTTTGAGCGGCTGGGCGTTGTTCTAGATGCGATTGTTTCCGATGGCGCAAATGCAATGAACGGATTGAGCTTCAGTGTGTCCGAGCGGTCAGATTTGGAGCAAGAGGCGCGCAAGGAAGCTGTTGAAGTTGCTATAGAAAAAGCAGAAGTGTTGGCCGAGGCCTCCGGTGTGCAGCTGGGGCGCGTCATATCCATATCCGAAGCCGGTGCGGTGTCGGTTCCCTTTGCCGCGGATCGCGGGATGATGATGGAAGCACGAGCGGCCGTGCCGATCGCGGGCGGAGAGATTGACATTCGGGCCAGCGTGACAATGGTCTTTGAGATTGCAGACTAGACTGGGATAGTAACGAAGATGAAGGCAGCGGTTTACCAAGATACGGGACCAGCAAAAGAGGTGCTGCATATTGTCGACGTGCCAGAGCCAACGCCAGGTCCGGGCGAGGTTTTGGTGCGCGTTGCTTTTTCGGCAATTCACCCCTCTGATGTCAAAATCCGTTCGGGAGCTCGCGGTCCTTTAGCGTTCTCGCAGGTCGTGCCGCATAGTGACGGCGCCGGGCGTATCGTCGCTGTCGGTTTTGGGGTTGATGAGGCGCGTATCGGGCAGCGGGTTTGGCTCTGGAATGCCGCTTGGAAACGCGCGCATGGCACAGCGGCAGAACTTGTCGCGTTGCCGTCGGAACAAGCGGTTCAACTGCCCAAAGACTGCGATATTGAAAACGGAGCTACATTAGGCATCCCCGCGGTTACGGCACATCGCTGCCTCTTCTCTGATGGTCCGATTGCTGGGCAAACCGTGCTTGTCACGGGTGGTGCGGGAACCGTTGGGAGCATGGCGATCCAGATGGCCAAGCGTGGCGGAGCGCAGGTGATCACGACTGTGAGTGGAGAAGAAAAAGCGCGTCACGCCAGGGAGATGGGCGCAGATCATGTCGTGAATTATCGGGATAAGGATGCGATTGATCAGATTTTGAGCGCGGCCGGGCGGGGCGGCGTACACCGAGTTGTCGAAGTTGAGTTTGGCGGCAACCTGTCTGTGACACAGGCCGTTTTGGCCGAAGGCGGGACCGTGGCAACCTACGGGTCAATGGCCTCACCCGAACCTTCGTTTCCGTTTTATCCGTTGATGTTCATGAATCTTAATCTGCGTATGGTCTTTGCATATACGATCCCGGAAGCGGCGCATCGGGCAGCCGAAGCCGATATTGCGAAGTGGTTGGCGGAAGGGAGCCTGCGCGGAGTTTTCTCGGAAGCATTCGAACTTGTCGATATTTCGTCGGCGCATGAATCTGTCGAAGCCGGAGAACGCATCGGTGTCACTTTGCTTCGCGTCTCTGAGGACATTTAACGCATTCGAACGGCGCGGGGGGACTTCCCAAATGTTTCGCGAAAAGCGCGGGAGAAAGCGGCCGCATTCTCATATCCAGCGCGTGTTGCGACTTCCGAAAACGAAAGGTCGGATTCTTCCACAAGATTACGGGCCATGTTCAACCTTATGCGTTGGTAGACCTTTTTTGGCGTCGCCCCGAATGCCTTCCTAAAGCGTTGTTCAAGATCGCGCTGACTGCAATTCGCGCGCTTGGCAATCTCGGCCATTGGCACTGGGACTTCGACGTTTTCCTCCATTTCTGCCAGTGCTCTCCGAATTCGGCGATCACCGCCCGGAGGTTCAAGGGGCCCCGGGGTGGTCGCATCTTGCGCCGAGAAAAGCGCAGAAATTCTGAGAGTTAGAGCCGTTCCATGACTCCGGGCGATAATGTGCATCATAAGCTCGAACGCGGTTACGGCGCCACTGGCGGTCAGCCGGTCTCCGTCGTCAACCCACCGCTGCCTGACAATGTCTACTTGGGGGAATGTCTCCGAAAAGGCTTCAATTTCATCATAATGAATCGTCGCTTGTTTGCCTTCGAGGAGACCTGCAGCCGCCAACAGCCAAGCTCCTCCATCTAGGCCAATCATAACGTCAAACCGCGCGGAAGCAGATCGCAATTGGCGCGACAGGGCGTCCGTCGCCAAAGCGCGATAGCCATAACTCGGAAGCACGATAAGTGCAGCACCTCGGTCGGTCGGATCCAATGCGCCATCAGGAACGATGGTCATTCCGGCCGAACTTTGGACGGCCGAACCATCTCTGGTCACGATCTTCCAGGAGTATGCTGGAATGTCCAAAAAGGTGTTGGCTGCCCTTAAGGGTTCCAGCGCATTGGCAAGAACCTGATTTGAAAAATTATCGAACAATAGGAATGTGTATTCAGCAGTCTCAGTGTTCGGAAGTGACCAGTTTCGCATAGTTTAGACTAAAAGCGCAAAGAGTGATGCGTCAATCCAATTAAGCTCTCCTGACTAAGGGAGGATTATCATGCCGCTTCAGATGAACCGTGAGGTATTTATTACCTGCGCTGTTACCGGGTCGGGCTCGACACAGGATCGAAGCCCGCATGTGCCGCGCTCGCCCGCGCAAATCGCGGACAGCGCAATCGCTGCCGCCAAAGCCGGGGCAGCGATTGTGCACTGTCACGTTCGAGACCCGGAAACGGGTGTCCCGTCGCGCGATCCCAAAATGTTCCGCGAAGTCACCGACCGGATTCGAGCGTCGGACACAGATGTCGTATTGAATCTGACCGCTGGTATGGGCGGCGATATTACCTTCGGTTCAGTGGAAGCCCCGTTGCCTGTAAACGAGTCTGGTACAGATATGGCCGGGGCAACAGAGCGCGTGGCCCACATCGCTGAATGCCGCCCCGAAATCTGCACTCTTGATTGCGGTACCATGAATTTCGCCGAGGCCGATTACGTCATGACCAATACACCCGGCATGTTGCGGGCGATGGGCAAGATGATGACAGAACTCGGGGTCAAACCTGAGATTGAGGCTTTCGATACAGGCCATCTCTGGTTTG
This sequence comes from Boseongicola sp., assembly GCA_013042895.1. GTDB lineage: Bacteria > Pseudomonadota > Alphaproteobacteria > Rhodobacterales > Rhodobacteraceae > Boseongicola. Next base: position 22,203 of record JABDPD010000152.1, read on the forward strand.
CGAAACAGTTGGTAGAAGAAGGTGTATTGACGTCTCCGGCGCTTGTGCAGCTCTGCATGGGTGTTCCTTGGGGGGCGCCCGATGATCTGAATACTTTCATGGCAATGGTTAATAACGTGCCTTCAGATTGGACCTATTCGGCTTTCTCGTTGGGGCGAAATCAAATGCCATATGTGGCAGCGTCCGTATTGGCGGGCGGTCATGTTCGTGTTGGTCTGGAAGACAATCTGATGCTGGGTCGAGGGCAACTCGCAACGAATGCCGAGTTGGTTTCGCGCGCCGTCGAGATCATCGAGAGCCTTGGTGCGAGGGTGATTGGACCGGAGGAGGTGCGCACGAAATTGGAGCTGACCAAACAGGCTCCTATCTGATGAAGCGGATCCTGATTTACGGAGACAGCAATACGTTTGGAACGGCACCTATGGCGGCGCTTTCGGATGATGCAGTTATGGCGCGTGGGCGACGCTGGGGCGATGTAATGGGTGCGCATTTGGGCGAAAAATTTGAAATCGTCACCGAAGGCTTGCCTGGAAGAACGACGGTGCACGACGACCCGATAGAGGGAGCCTATCGAAATGGCTTGAGGTCGCTTCGCGCAATATTGGAATCACATAAGCCCATAGATTTATTGATCTTTTGCCTTGGGGCAAACGACTCAAAGAGCCGTTTCGGATTGAGTACAACGGATATCGCGCTTGGTATTACGCGCCTGGTAAAAGAGGCCCAAGGTCTTGGGGTCGCGTCGAAGACCTTGGTGATCTGTCCTCCTTCAGTCGAAGAAAAAGGCGCGTTGGCCTCGATATTCGAAGGTGCTGAGGACCGTTGCAAGGGCCTTGCGGAAGTCATGGCGCAGTGTGTTCATGCACAGGACGCGGCGTATTTTGATGCGGGTTCCGTGATTTCGGTCGACCCGATTGACGGAGTTCATTGGAATGAAAAGGCGCACGGCTTGCTCGGTGAAGCTGTGGCTCATAAGGTCCAGAAGGTGCTTGAATGAGCCGGCGTGTTTTGGTGACGGGTGGCGCTTCTGGAATTGGCGCCAGGATTGCTGAACGGTTCGCTGAACTTGGCGATGCCGTCGCAATTTGTGATGCAAATGCGAGTTCCGTAGCGGCTTTTGCTGAGGCAAATCCGACGATCCGAACGGGTGTTGCTGATGTCAGCGATGGCGCATCAATGGATGCGTACTTAACGAGTATTGAGAACGCCTGGGGCGGTGTGGACATCGTTTTTGCCAACGCAGGCACCGGCGGACCTGCCGCGCGCATCGAAGATATCGCGTTGGATGATTGGAAATCCTGTATTGCCGTAAACCTTGATGGGGCGTTCCTTACTTGTCGATGGGCGGCGCGGCTAATGCGTGCGCAGCAGTCTGGATTGATCGTTCTGACTTCGTCAACATCCGGGCAATGGGGCCACCCTCATCGCTCGCCATATGCTGCCGCCAAATGGGGCATTCTGGGATTGATGAAGACCCTTGCGATGGAACTTGGACCCGCAGGGGTGCGGGTAAACGCCATCTGTCCCGGTGCCGTTGAGGGCGACCGAATGGAAAGAATGTTGACCAATCAATCGCGAGCCAGTGGCAAGGATACAGAACAGATCAGGGCCGCATACGCGGACGGTACAAGTCTGCGCACCTGGGTCACGGCGGATGACATTGCAGACGCAGGTATTTGGCTTGCTTCGCCGGGCGCATCGAAGGTTTCGGGGCAAGCTTTAACAATCGACGGACATACGGAGACCAACAGCGCATGAAGAAGGCGGCGATCATCGGCGGCGGTGTAATTGGCGGCGGTTGGGCTGCCCGTTTCTTGCTCAACGGTTGGGACGTAGTGGTATTCGATCCGGACCCGGAAGCTGAACGCAAGATCGGTGAAGTTCTTGCTCAAGCGCGCTGGGCATTGCCGATGCTCTATGATCGCGCTTTGCCCTCTGAAGGGCAGTTAACCTTCGTTAACACGCTTGATGAAGCCGTGACTGGTGCGGATTATATTCAAGAGAGTGTGCCGGAACGTTTGGACTTAAAGCACAGTGTCTATGCCGGGATTGAGGCGGCGAATGCGACTGCGCCGATTGGGTCTTCAACAAGCGGCTTTAAGCCATCGGAACTGCGTGAGGGCTTGGCAACGGGCGGGCGCCTGTTCGTCGCGCATCCGTTCAATCCGGTCTATCTGCTGCCACTGATTGAAGTGGTGCCCGGCGAAGGCGCTGATGCCAAGGCCGTCGCGGCCGCGCGCGAAGTCTTAACGAGTGTCGGCCTTTATCCTCTTGAGGTAAAAAAGGAAATCGATGCTCATATCGCGGATCGTTTTCTGGAAGCTGTCTGGCGGGAAGCGCTTTGGCTGGTGAAGGATGGTGTCGCAACGACGCAGGAAATCGACGATGCGATCCGCTATGGATTTGGTCTTCGCTGGGCGCAGATGGGGCTTTTTGAAACCTATCGAATTGCTGGCGGCGAGGGCGGTATGGCGCACTTCATCGCACAATTTGGGCCGTGCCTCGAGTGGCCGTGGACCAGGCTTATGGACGTGCCCGAGCTGACCGATGAGTTGATCCAAACCATTTCCGATCAATCAGATGCACAATCCGGTCATATGTCGATCCGCGAGTTGGAGCGTTTGCGCGACACCAATCTCATTTCAATGATGCGGGCGCTTCGGGCGCGAGGAAGTGCGGCTGGTGGGTTGATCGAAGAGCACGAAAAAACATTGCCTAAGTCGGACACGAGCGCTGTACCGAT
>JABDPD010000161.1 GCA_013042895.1 Boseongicola sp.
GCTCGGAGGGACTTGAGGAACTGACACGTGTGGTTTCCAGAACTGAGAGCACTGTGCGAGAGGCGGATGAGTCTGCTCAAACGGCAGAGAGTAACGCAAAATCTAGTGAATCCGTTGTTCTGGCGACGTCTCAAGCCATGAAAGCAATTCAATCCGAAGCTGAGGAAATATCGCAGATTGTAAAGGTTATTGATGAGATTGCCTTCCAGACCAATTTGCTGGCGCTCAATGCAGGGGTTGAAGCCGCTCGGGCCGGGGATACTGGGAGAGGATTTGCGGTGGTTGCTTCTGAAGTTCGAAGTTTGGCACAACGCTCTTCAGAAAGTGCAACGAACATTCGCGGATTGATCGAACGTTCTGGCCAACAAGTCGATATGGGATCAGCAAGGATTAATGAGACTGTCGAGTCTCTGAGCGGCGTTTTGTCTGCGGTCGTCGAAATCACAACGAAAACAGGCAAGATTGCGGAGGGCGCACGAGATCAAACTATTGGTATTTCGGAGCTCAATACCCGTGTTGCCCAGCTGGACACCACAACCCAACAAAATGCCGCTATGTTTGAGGAGACTTCCGCCGCCTGCACAAGTTTGGAAGCTGCAGCCTCCGTCCTTCAGGACCTTACCCGGATGTTTCGCGTGTCGAGTCTCAGCGTGACGAGGTCTAGCGCAGCTTAGTACGAAGCGACTGCAGTTCTTGAAAGCCGACTTTCATTTGGACTGTGCATGTGCCTGTCTTTTCTTTTTTAGAGCGGTCATCGGCAGGCTCTGGGCGCAACATGCTCAACTCAACTCCAGAGCGTGCAAACATGTCTGCTCTGGCTTCTCAAGACCCTCTATGTGGCTTCTGGCAAGCCCGGCTGACCAAAATCCGCCGGAGACAACATCTGGTAGCCAATAACGCGCAATCCCGAGCGGAGGTTTCGAACCAGATCAATTACCCAATCCCTACACCACCGAACGATCGCACCGACGAAATACCGACGTGATACCGACGTCGCTCAAAATCGGGCTAATCTCAGTGCAAAGTGAACTCACCGGTGACGTTCCGCCACTCACCCGGAGCCAGTTCTTTACGGTGCACAAAACGCACCGAATGCAGCGGTCCATCCAGCTTATTCTGCCAAAACTCTATGAATTCGAAAAGCTTAGGATGATCCGGGGCCAGATCGTAATCTTGCCAGATAAAGCTGTTCAGCACATTCTGATAATCCGGCATTCGATAGAAAAACTCCGCTGTTGTGAGCCCATAGCCTTTCAACAGCAACTCCGTCTCAGAAACCTTCATTCAGACCTCTTTATTTGCTCTCATTTTCGAAGTGATCCACATAACGGATTACTTTTCAATAAAAACAGTATGTTGGCAGTCCCTCAATGTGGCTGCCAAGGCGGTTCTGAATAGGCCATTGCGCCTAGGTATTGGGGTCTGTTAGAGTAAAAACAACCAAATCTAGCGGTTCCAACACCGAAGTGAGAATAACGTGAGCGACACCCCGGAAGTCCCTGAAAACGAAGAAGAAAAACGCCCTTCGGGCCCGACGATTTCCATTGCCGACGAGATGCGCACTTCCTATCTCGACTACGCCATGTCGGTCATAGTCTCCAGGGCCATCCCCGACCTCCGCGACGGCCTAAAACCTGTGCATCGGCGCATCCTCTATGCCATGCACGAAACTGGGAATACCCACGACAAATCGTACCGCAAATCGGCCCGACCTGTGGGTGACACGATGGGAAAATACCACCCACATGGTGATGGCGCGATCTACGACGCATTGGTGCGTATGGCACAGCCATTTTCTATGTCCCTACCTCTTCTGGACGGTCAAGGTAACTTCGGCTCCATGGACGGCGATAACCCGGCTGCGATGCGTTATACAGAAGTTCGGATGGACAAACCCGCAGCGTTTCTCCTGACCGATATCGAGAAAGACACGGTCAATTTTCAGGACAATTACGACGGAAAAGACCGGGAACCCTCTGTTTTACCAGCAAGATATCCGAACATGCTTGTAAACGGCGCTGGCGGAATCGCGGTTGGTATGGCGACTAACATTCCACCCCATAACCTCGGTGAGGTGATCGACGGAACTCTGGCTCTCATCGACGACCCCGACCTAACTTCCGAGCGGTTGATGGAGTACATTCCTGCCCCAGACTTCCCGACGGGTGGCATAATTCTGGGACGGGCCGGAGCGCGGAAGGCCTACATGGAGGGCCGCGGTAGCGTCATAATTCGCGCGAAAACACGCGTCGAAGAGATCCGCAAAGACCGATACGCGATTGTGCTCGACGAAATTCCGTATCAGGTCAACAAAGCCTCGATGATTGAGAAAATTGCCGAGCTTGTGCGCGACAAGAAGCTTGAGGGCATTAGTGGCATCCAAGACGAAAGTGACCGCGTTGGAGTTCGAGTAGTGATCGAACTCAAACGCGACGCAACGCCGGACGTTGTAATCAACCAGCTGTTCCGATTCAGCCAGATGCAGACATCTTTCGGCTGCAACATGCTCGCCCTGAACGGTGGGCGCCCCGAGACGCTAATGCTACGTGATTTTCTCACTTATTTCATTGGCTTCCGAGAAGAAGTTGTTGCGCGGCGCACTGCCTTTGACCTTCGAAAAGCACGTGAGCGTAGTCACGTCCTGTGTGGGCTTGCAGTTGCGGGTTCAAATGTAGATGAGGTCGTTGCCACAATACGTTCCAGTGCAGATGCCCCCGAGGCGCGCCAACGCTTGATGGAGCGTCGCTGGCCTGCCGAGGATATTGCGCCCTACATTCAACTAATCGACGACCCCGGTCACACAATGAATGACGACGGAACTTACAACCTGTCCGAAACTCAAGCCCGCGCGATCCTAGAGCTCCGCCTGCAGCGTCTCACGCAAATCGGCGTAAAGGAAGTGACCGACGAGCTTGAAGAACTGGCGGCCAAGATTAAGGACTACCTTGATATTCTCGGCTCTCGCGAACGCATCATGTCGATCATTTCAAATGAATTGCGCGAGGTGAAAGAGCAGTTTGCGGTGCCACGTCGCACGGAGATCGTTGATTGGTCTGGCGACATGGAAGACGAAGACCTAATCGAACGCGAGGACATGGTCGTTACTGTCACGCAGTCCGGATATATCAAACGAACCCCGCTTGCCGACTTCCGCGCGCAGAAACGCGGAGGCAAGGGTGTTTCAGGTGGTACGCTGAAAGACGACGACGTCGTAACATCTCTGTTCGTTGCCAACACGCATACGCAACTGCTGTTTTTCACAACAGATGGGATGGCCTACAAGTTGAAGACTTGGCGATTGCCGCTTGGAGGCCGGACTTCCAAAGGCAAAGCCATCGTGAATATTCTTCCTATTCCAACCGGAATTTCAATCGCCGCGATGATGCCCGTTGATAGGGACGAAGAAGAGTGGGATCAGCTTCAAATAGTTTTCGCTACGTCAACCGGTGACGTTCGTCGGAACGCATTGTCCGATTTCACCAATGTGAAATCCAACGGCAAGATTGCGATGAAATTGCCTGAAGGTGTGAGCCTTGTGAACGCAAGGATCGCATCCGAAAGCGATGACGTTATGCTAATCACCGCTCAGGGCCGTGCAATTCGTTTCCCTACAACCGCCGTCAGAGTGTTCAAAGGCCGTGACAGCACTGGTGTTCGGGGAATCAAACTCTCTGAAGATGACACAGTGGTGTCCATGTCGGTCATTCGCCACTTCGAGGCCACGCCCGAAGAACGTGCCGGGTACTTAAAGATGCGTCGCGCCGCGGCTGGAATTGGTGAAGACACTGAAATCAGCGACGATGAAGACGCGACAGAAGGAGCGATTAGCCCAGAGCGTTACAGCGAAATGGCGGAGGCAGAGGACATGATCCTTACAATCACGGCTAACGGCGCCGGCAAGCTAAGCTCCAGCCATGATTATCCGGTTCGGGGCCGGGGTGGACAAGGTGTCAGAGCAATGGACGCTGCGATGCGCGGAGGCGCGCTTCTGGCAAGTTTCCCTGTCGACCTCTCCGACCAAATCATGCTCGCGACCTCAAAGGGTCAGTCAATTCGGGTACCAGTTGAAGGTATTTCTTTCCGGTCCCGCGGAGCTGGCGGGGTGAAGGTGTTTAACACTTCTGATGGTGAAGTCGTCGTTTCTGTCGCTTGGATTGCGGATCAGGATGATGGCGAAGATGTCGGTGAGGCACTGGTAGGCAACAGTGAAGAAACTGGTGAATCAACCAACAGCGCCGAAGAATAATCTTTACGCACAGATACTTGTCTGAACCGGCACATGCTCGGTTCAGACGTTAACCTTTCTTAACGCGTGTGGGCGTTAACCAATTAATAAGATTGAACTTTTATTAAACATTTATCTTTGCGAGATTCTCCTTGGGTGGCGGAGCTGACGACAGCACGTTTTGAGAGAGATCATGCACAGAGTATTTGTAACCATTGCGATGGTAGTTTTTGCAACACCTGTCATTGCGCAAAGTAGCCTTGGCATTCAAGGCTTGGATCTGAGGTTCGCAGCGGTTGAAGATGAAGGCGGCAAACACCAGATAGATGTGCAATCACGCCTGGATGTTGCAATCACAGATGTTCATGGGTTTCAGGGCGACGTTGCATTCTCGGACACTCAAGGAGGATTGATTGGGCACCTTGGCGCGCATCTCTTCATGACGCCCAAGCAAGGTCAAAAGTACGGTGCCTTTGCGTCCCTTTCCGATGTAGATGGCCGCACGATGACTTGGGGGTCTATTGGTGTGGAAGGGATGCTGGCCCTAACCGAGCGGACTTCGCTGGAAGGTCGGGCCGGGATGGGGATCTCCGATGTCGACAGCTTGGACTACATATTCGGTGACGTTGCCGTTTCCCGTACGGTCTTTGACGATCTCATACTTGAGGCCGCCTTAACACTCACTGACTTTGACGAAACCTCGTTTCGGGCGATGTCTTACGAGACGTCTCTTTCGGCGCAGTTCAATGCAGACGGCGCGCCTTGGGGCTTTTTCGCTACAATTTCGCACAGTGGTTTGCACGGTCGCGATGGGGTTGACGCTGCAACACGAGTTGGACTGGGCATTACGATTTCTCTTGGTCACTCCGGCGGTGTGGCGCCGGAAACGCGCCCTTTTAGAACCGTGGACCCCGTCGCACCACTCGTACGTCGAGACCTTTGGTAGCCAACCTTTACTGTTGCCTGCAGGTCGCAACCCGACATTCGCCACAATATCGTCGTGGTTTCGTCGTGTTTGAACGAAAGACCCAATGCAGCCGCGGAGAATTCACTGTCTGCGGCGGGGTGAATGGTTTCGAGTTCAAACGGGCATACTTTCCGCGACTTGAGAGATGGGGACAGAAATCATGGGCAAACTTTCCGCCCTCGGCGTAAAGCAGACATTCACCGGGCACACGGCCATTCGACTCTTGATAGTCTCTTATTTTGTGGCCCTTGCGGCAGGGCTGATCGCTGGGACCGATCTGGCGGTATTGGCAAACCCTTTCCTGCCCGAGCCGGTTGCAAGGGTCGTCTCTGGACTGGGTGTGATCGGTCTCTCTGCTATGATATTGATCGGTTTTCATCGGCGCCTTGCAGCGCTCTTGCTTGCGATCATATTGTTTTGGTGCAGTTATCTCACCTCCGTTAGCCCGGCTGGCATCGAAGACATCGGGAGTTTCTGGCGTGACCTCGCTCTAATTGGAGCGCTACTCCTGACTTATGCCGATGCAGAAGGCGACACACTCTCTAATGCATATGGAACACTTCCAGAGGGCGGAGATATTGCGTCGGAGACTGGCATGCCAGGAATGAACACATCTGATGAAGATAACTCATCGAGCGCTCGGTCGTCCCCACGATCAGCACTCTTTCGCGAAGATTTTGATATCGTTCGCGCTTCCTGATCTCTTTTCAAATGGGTCGGGCGACGCTACATCGCCTATCATGGAAAACACTTTGCATATTATTGGCGGCGGGCTTGCCGGCAGCGAGGCTGCTTGGCAAGCCGCAAGTCTTGGCGTTGATGTCGTTATCCACGAGATGCGCCCCGAGGTAGAAACCTTCGCGCACAAGACCGGATATCTGGCCGAAATGGTCTGCTCGAATTCGTTCCGGTCTGATGATAGCGAGCAAAACGCTGTTGGGCTTCTCCATTGGGAGATGCGACAGGCAGGCGGTCTAATCATGGAAATGGGAGACCGTCACAGATTGCCGGCAGGAGGTGCGCTTGCAGTCGACCGTGAAGCTTTTGCTGAAGACGTGACTGCGCGCTTGTTGGCGCATCCAAAAATTACTGTCGAGAATGGTGAGATAACGGAACTCCCGCGCGATGGGTCTTGGATTATCGCAACAGGACCGCTCACCAGCGGCACTCTCGCCAACGCAATCCTTAAGGAGACCGGTAAAGAGGCCCTGGCCTTTTTTGATGCGATTGCTCCTATTGTCTACGCTGAAAGCATTAATATGGACGTCGCGTGGCGTCAGTCGCGTTACGATAAGGGCGAGACAGAGGAAGAACGTACCGCCTATTTGAATTGTCCGATGACGAAGGCTCAATATGAGGCCTTTATAGACGCGCTGATGGCAGCCGAGAAAACTGAATTCAAAGATGGCGAGACCGCTGGTTACTTTGACGGTTGCCTTCCTATCGAAGTCATGGCCGAGAGAGGCCGTGAAACACTTCGCTTCGGTCCTATGAAACCCGTTGGCCTGACCAATCCGCATGATCCCGAAACGAAGGCCTATGCTGTAGTCCAACTCCGTCGCGACAACGCGCTTGGCACGCTTTACAACATCGTCGGCTTTCAGACAAAAATGAAGTATGGCGCTCAGACAGAAGTATTCCGCACAATACCGGGACTTGAAGACGCATCCTTCGCGCGGCTTGGTGGTATTCATCGGAATACTTTTTTGAACAGTCCGCAACTTTTGGATGAAAGTATGCGATTGAAATCCCGACAGAATATTCGATTTGCCGGACAAATTACCGGCGTGGAAGGTTACGTAGAGAGCGCTGCGATGGGCTTGCTTGCCGGTCGAATGGCTGCTGCAGAGCTAAATGGGCAAGACTTGCCACCGGTCCCCAATACGACAGCCATTGGCGCATTGGTCACTCACATTACCGGCGGCGCTGATGCCAAGACGTTTCAACCAATGAACGTAAACTTTGGCCTGTTCCCACCGGTCGACGCTAAGGGAGGACGCCGTGGTCGGCGGGACCGCTATAAGGCCTATACTGATCGCGCAAAACACGACTGGCAGAAATGGCTAGATCGCGTTGATCGCCCGAACATCGCAGCAGAGTGAGATAGTGACATTTTCATCGATTGATACGCGCGCATGTATTAGCTTGTTGATATGAGCGAAAAAGAAATCACGAACCAACTCTGGACCAGACACAGCGACGAAGAGATCAAAGAGATCTACGCAAGCTGGGCAGCCAAATATGAGGACGACGTTGCCGAATGGGGCTATTCGACCCCACCTCGCTTGGCTCTCGCACTTCGACAATGTGGAGCAAACATCGAGAAGCCGATCCTGGATTTTGGCTGCGGAACGGGGCTGTCGGGAATGGCCTTAAAAGCAGTCGGTTTCCAAGTGATTGACGGTACGGACATTTCGCCAGAAATGCTTGCGATTGCCGAGGCCAAGCCATCTTACCGTCAGGTCTGGAACGGTGAACCCGGCTCAATGGGGCATATCAAGCGTGGAGACTATCCCGCGATTGCTGCAACAGGTGTCGTTAGTTTGGGCGCCGCCCCACCGGAAACACTAGATATGCTCATCGACGCGATTGGGCCTGGCGGCCTTTTTGCGTTTAGCTTCAATGATGCCACCCTGGCAGATCGTGCATATACAGACCGTTTGGATGTGGCAGTCCTTGCGCCCGATATTGAGTTGGTATTCGAAGAACATGGCCCACACCTTCCAGCAAAAGAAATGATGTCGACAGTTTATGTTCTTCGACGCATTTGATTAATGGCATTTCGAACGCGCTTTGCCCCCTCGCCTACGGGTCCGCTCCATTTGGGCCATGCCTATTCCGCGATCTTGGCGCACGACATGGCGCAGCAGCACAATGGTGCGTTCTTACTTCGGATTGAAGACATCGATCAAAGCCGCGCAAGGCGAGAGTGGGAAGAGCAGATCTATGACGATCTGACCTGGCTCGGCCTGTCCTGGGAAAACCCGGTTCTGCATCAGGCGGACCAGCTCTTTCGCTATCGCTCAGTATTGTCTGATTTGTGGAGGCGTGGACTCCTTTTTCCTTGCAACTGTAGCCGACGAGACATCGCGGATGCCTTGTCAGCCCCTCAGGAGATTTCCGCAGCTGTTGGACCGGACGGCCCAGTTTATCCGGGAACCTGTCGACATCTGACCAATTTGCAATTCGAGGCAGCGCTTCCAGAAAACCGTGCAATCCGACTTTCGATAGACGAAGCTTTGGAAGCACTTGAAGACCAACAAGAGGCAAGCTTTGAAGAATGTCTTTTTGAAGGAGGTGGAATCGTAAAAACTGATGCGGATGAACTGAAGAACTCAATCGGGGATATCGTGCTGGCACGCAAAGACATGGGAACGAGCTATCACTTGGCAGTGGTCCTCGATGACGCAGAACAAGGGATTACTGATGTCGTGCGCGGCGAAGACCTTTTCGAAGCGACTAAGATCCATGCCCTTCTCCAGAGACTCTTGGGTCTACCTACACCGCGTTATCATCATCATCGCCTCATCCGCGATGAAGACGGAAAACGGCTCGCAAAAAGAGACGACGCGCGCGCTCTTAACAAGTTTCGCAAGGAAGGCTACACGCCAGACGATATCCGCGACTTGATTGGTTTGGCAGTCTAAGCCGAAGTTTGTGGCGTCATTAGCTCCACTTCGTCGCCTGATATGACCGACGTGTAAAAGCACGATCGCCGATTTGTATGGCATGCCGGACCAGCCTGGCGAACGATCATCAAGACACAATCGCGGTCACAATCCACTCGAAAATCCACAAGTTCCTGAGTATGGCCGGATGTCTCCCCTTTCACCCAGAAGGACTTCCGAGAGCGCGACCAATAAGTGACACGGCCCGAAGAAAGTGTTCTCTCAACAGCTTCAGCATTCATCCACGCCATCATGAGCACCTCGCCTTCTTCCGACTGCGCAATGGCCGGGATTAACCCTTTATCGTTGTAGACGAGACTAAATGGATCAAAAGACATGGAGCAACCCTTTGCGCCGGACCGGAAGACCACCTATCTAAGGGGCAGAGAACACAAAGGAAAGTCATGCCCGAAACAGATCTGATAAAGCTATACTCTGGAAGAATTCTCGAGCTTGCTGCAGATATTCCGTTAACAGATGAGATCCAGTCGGCGCAGGCAACGGTTAAGAAACGCTCCCCTCACTGTGGGTCCACCGTGACTGTGCAGTTGTCGACCACTGATCACCGGATTTCAGAGTTTGCGCAGGACGTGAAGGCCTGCGCTTTGGGACAAGCCTCGGCGTCTATTCTCGCGTCAAATGTCATTGGGCGTACGAAGTCAGAGATCATCAATGCCCGCGATCAGCTGTCAGATATGCTGAAGAAGCAAGGCCCTATCCCTGACGCACCGTTTGAGGGCTTCGAGGTTCTGATTCCTGCAAGAGATTTCAAAAACCGCCACGCATCGATCATGCTGGCCCTTGATGCGACAGCAGAAGCAATGGAAATTGCCGAGCAGTCAAACTGCGCCTGACAAGACCTTGCGCAATCAAAAAAAGCGCCGCGCACCCGGCAAGGGCGGCGGCGTCAGTGGGCGCATCTGGTGGGGTGACCGGAGAGACCCCGGGACAGGGGCTTTCTTGACGGGACAGTGTCACTTGCATCGAATTTGGGGACAGGATGCAGGACCGGTCAACCAGACCGCAGGCAGATAGGTAGTCTAAAACAGTGCCGGCAAATTCAGCATCACAACGAAGATCGCAACAAGTGCGGCCGCGCCCGCGAAGTCTTGGGCAATCGTGCCACGGCTACGGGCAATCGTTTCTTTGATCTCAATCATGTCTGCATCCTTCGGTTCGGAAAATGCAGCGGGCGGCTGCGTTTGTTGACCCTTTGTTCTCAAATTTGGGGCGCGGTGTAAAGAACTTTTTGAGAACATTTGTGAACAAAGCGTAGTTGAACTGCTTAACCCACTGAAATCATTCCAATTGCTTTATCCTGCTCAAGAAGCCAAAGAAGAATGCGTGTCGCCTCACCTCTTGGGCTTCTCAGCTCCGGATCCATGTCGATCAATCTACGCGCGTCCTTCTGAGCGAGAGCCATTAATCCCGACTGCCGCTCCAAATCTGCCACCCGAAAGCGCGGCACGCCTGATTGTGCCGTACCGAGCACATCACCAGCACCACGCATCGCAAGATCCACCTCTGCAATGTGAAACCCATCACTGCTGTCGCGTAACGTCTCCAGTCTGCGACGCCCTCCCTCGGTTAGTGGAGATTGGTACATCAATAGACACGTGGACGCCTTCGCGCCGCGACCCACCCGACCACGGAGTTGGTGGAGTTGAGCAAGGCCAAAAGTCTCTGCCCGCTCAATGACCATGATCGAGGCATTTGGCACGTCGACCCCCACTTCGATAACCGTCGTTGCGACAAGGCATCGTGTTTCGCCCGCCACAAAGGCCGCCATTGCGGCATCTTTCTGAGCTGGTTGCATCTGGCCATGAACAAGGCCAACGCGACCCTCGCCAAGGATCGCGCGAAGATGCTTATAGCGATCCTCGGCGGCGGCCAGATCAAGAACTTCGCTTTCCTCGACAAGAGGGCACACCCAATAGGCTTGCCTGCCGTCATCGAGCGACGCTCGCAAACGTTCGACCACTTCTTTCAAGCGAACTGAAGACACCAAGGCCGTGGTTACTTCCGTTCGACCCGGCGGTTTCTCATCGAGGATTGACACGTCCATATCGCCGTATTGAGCAAGACTGAGAGAGCGCGGGATTGGGGTCGCGGTCATGACAAGCACGTCAGCGGCCACGGACTTACGTCCAAACTCAAGCCTTTGTGCCACGCCAAAACGATGCTGCTCATCTACCACAGCGAGCCTTAAATCATTGAACACAACGTCCTTTTGAAACAACGCGTGAGTGCCTACGAGTATCGAGATATCGCCGGCAGCTAGGGCCGCCAGTTTTGCCGCGCGCTCGTTGCCGCTATCGCGACCCGTGAGGATTTCGATCACGACGCCGGCTTCCTCCGCAAGTGGACGCAATCCTAGCAAGTGTTGGCGCGCCAATATCTCGGTCGGAGCCATCATTGCGCCCTGCCCTCCGGCCTCGACCGCTGCAAGCAAAGCCATCAACGCGACGAAAGTTTTTCCTGCGCCAACATCCCCTTGCAGAAGACGACTCATGCGGTAACCGGATTCCATATCGGCCTGGATTTCCGAGACGGCGCGCATCTGTGCTTTTGTTGGAGTATACGGCAAGGCATTCAAGATCCGCGTCTGCTTCCGACCTGTTGCCTTTGACGGACGCCCTTTTCGTCCGCGGTTTTGACCCCGCGCCAAGGCCAGTGTTACCTGATGAGCAAACAGTTCATCATAGGCGAGGCGTGTACGCGACTTCGACGTTGGCAAGACGTCCACCGAACCCTTTGGATTGTGCACGGCATCGAGAGCCTCACGCCAGTTTGGCCAGTCTTCACGATGCTTTAGGTCTGGATCAATCCATTCTGCAAGGTCCGGCGAGCGATCGACTGCTGCCCGGCTCGCGCGAGCCATTACCTTTTGCGTCACTCCTTGCGTCAATGGATAAACCGGCTCGAACTCTGGAAGTTCAGTGCTCTGCTCGATGGTTAATATGTGATCAGGATGGACCATCTGAGCAGCCCCATCAAAGACCTCAAGCTTACCGGAGACTATTCTCTCTTCACCGACAGGCAATTGCCGCTCCAGCCAATCAAGTCGCGCGTGGAAGAAAACGAGCTGGAACGCGACGTCACTATCGCTGACATCGACCCGATGTGGACGCCCTCTCGAACCAGGAGGGATATGCCTTTCAACCTTTATCTTTACCGTGATTACCCCCGGGGCAACAAACCCGCCGATACTCGACCGCAGCCGCCGATCAATGCCCGAGATGGGCAAGGTCATCACCAGATCCTTAGGGCAGCTGACATTGAGATTTGCAAAAGCCTTGGCGGTCTTTGCGCCAACGCCTGGCAGCGTTTCAAGCTCGGCAAAGAGCGGGAATAAGACCTCTGGGCGCGCGCTCATAGCCCTTCAATCATCGCGAGCCAGCCATCCTCATCAATGGTCTCAACTCCTAGCTCCGCCGCCCTCTTTGCCTTAGAACCAGCGCCCGGTCCAGCGACAAGAATATCCGTCTTTGACGAAACCGACCCCGACACCTTCGCTCCAAGTGTTTCAGCACGGGCCTTCGCTTCGGCGCGTGTCATTTTCTCAAGAGTGCCCGTGAACACAACTGTTTTCCCCGCGACAGGACTGCCGGAAAGCATCGGTTGAACAACGTTCTGGATGTTTAGTTGAGCGACCAATCGATCAATAGATTGTCTCTCTGTTTCCTGGTGAAATGCTGTCACTAGGGACGTCGCCATCACTTGACCGACACCATCTATGGCCAAAAGCTCTGACCAAAACTCATCATCGCTGTCATTAATCCGGGCATTTGAAACTGCGGTCTTTAAAGCAGGCCAGTCTAAGTAGTGGCGCGCCAAGAGGGAAGCAGCTCCTTCGCCTACGTGGCGGATACCTAGGGAAAAAATGAAACGATCCAATGAAATTCGACGTTTATCATCGATCGCATCGAACAGCTTTCCTGCCGATTTTTCACCCCAGCCCTCGCGGTTCTTCAACTGTTGGAGACCGGTTTCAAAACGATCACGCAATGTGAAGATATCGGCAGGTTCCTTTAACCAACCATCCTCAAAGAACTGCTCGACCTGCTTGGCCCCAAGACCTTCGATATCAAAGGCTGCGCGTGAGACGAAATGCTTCATCCGCTCAACAATCTGTGCGGGGCAGATCAATCCACCGGAGCACCGTCTTACAGCATCCCCTGGCTCTCGGAGAGCCTCAGATTGGCACTCGGGGCATACCTCGGGGAACTGATAGGGCTCTGACTTTGCTGGTCTTTTGTTCAGATCGACGTCCGCTACCTTTGGAATAACATCTCCTGCGCGGTAAACCTGCACCCAATCGCCTACGCGAATGTCCTTGCCATCACGAATAGTGGCACCTTTGGAATCCCGTCCAGCGATATAATCTTCGTTGTGAAGTGTAGCATTGGAGACAACAACCCCGCCAACTGTGACGGGATGCAAACGCGCCACGGGGCTTAACGCGCCTGTTCGCCCGACTTGTATGTCGATCGCCTCCAGACGAGTCCAGGCCAATTCGGCGGGGAACTTGTGCGCAATTGCCCAGCGAGGTGTGGTTGATCGAAAGCCCAAACGAGATTGCAGCGCCAAGTCGTTAACTTTGTAGACCACGCCATCAATGTCGTAACCCAGCGTCGCGCGCTGAACTTCAATGTTTTGATAATGCTCAACGAGTCTTTGCGGGTCTTGGCAAAGTGCCGTTAGTGGATTGGTTGCGAATCCAAGGTCCGCAAGACGAGCGATTGCATCCCATTGCGTCTTGGCCAACGGCTCGCTGACCTGACCCCAGGCATAAGCAAAAAACTTCAAGGGGCGTGAGGCAGTGACGCTTGCATCCAATTGTCTCAGCGAACCCGCAGCCGCATTTCGAGGGTTCGCAAAAACCTTGCCTCCTGCTTTCGCCTGTTTCTCATTGAGAATCTCGAAATCGGAGTGACTCATGTAGACCTCACCACGGACCTCGAGAGTCTCAGGCGCACCACTTAAGCTGGACGGAATATCCGTGATCGTTCGAGCATTTGCGGTTACGTTCTCGCCTACCTTGCCATCTCCCCGGGTGGCGGCATGTATCAGCCTGCCCTTCTCATATCTAAGCGCGAGCGAAAGTCCGTCAATTTTCGGTTCAGCGGTAAATTCCAACGGCGCTTCACTGGTGAAACCGAGATACTTTCTGATCGACGTGTCGAAGTCCAAAACATCGCTGTCGTCAAACGCGTTTCCAAGCGACAGCATTGGAACAATATGTTCGATTTTCTGAAAGCCATCGGAAGGAGCAGCACCAACTTGATGCGACGGAGAAGCCGCCTTTTCAAGTTCTGGAAAACGCTTCTCAATTTCCAGATTGCGCTCCTTCAGGGCGTCATACTGGGCATCCGAAATCTCGGGGGAGTCTTCGCTGTGGTAAGCTAGGTTTGCTTTCCCAAGCACAATAGACAAGCGCTTTAGCTCAGCCCGCGCCTGATCTTTGGTCAGATCGCCTACCGAGATTTCATGTGTCATTAGAACTTCCCGAACCCATTTTAATATGGATAGGTTCGGGAAAAGCTAAGGTCCAGCCCTTGCTAATCTCGCCAGACTAAGCAGTCGCAGCGACGGGCTCGGGTTCAGCCGCGAGAGGAGCCGGGTCACGCAAAACGTAGCCACGCCCCCAGAC
>JABDPD010000162.1 GCA_013042895.1 Boseongicola sp.
GGGCGCTTGGCAATCCTTTGCAGCACAAGCCCCCTCAGACGCCAGCTTGATCGGCAGCTTTGCGGAGAGGCTGTGTGAAAACTCCCTTTGTTGTCGGAGAAATGGTATGATTTCCGCATTCGGTGCGGAGGCAATCCATGGGGCAGTTTATCGAAGGCGTGGACCGGCGGCAGTCGATGTTGCTGCCTGAATGTCTGGACGATTATGTGGGTGAAGACAGCCCCTTGCGTGCGATTGATGCGTTCATCGACATGCTCGATTTGGCTGGACTAGGATTCCAATCCTCGCCTGCCGCGACTGGGCGACCCGGTTATCATCCTGGGTTGATGCTCCGAATTTACCTCTACGGATATTTGAACCAGATCCAGTCATCGCGGCGCCTGGAGCGCGAATGTGGTCGCAACCTGGAACTCGTTTGGCTGACGAGGCGATTGAAGCCTGACTTCAAGACGATTGCCGACTTCCGCAAGGACAACGGCCTGGCGATCCGCAAGGTCTGCCAGCAGTTCGTCGCTCTATGTCGCGACATCAATCTGCTGGATGGGAACCTGGTGGCCATTGATGGCAGCCGGTTCAAAGCGGTGAACTCCAAGGCCAAGAATTACACGCGCGGCAAGCTTCGTCAGAAGCTGGGTGAGATCGACAAGGCCGTTGAGCGCTATCTGGGTGAGTTGGATCGCGCTGACGAGGTGTTCGAGCGGACCGGCACGGTCCTGCCGGAGGCTCGAATGGAACGCACGCTGAGAAAGCTGGAGCACCTGCGGAAAGAGGCCGCCCGCTACAGAACAATCGAGAAACGCATGGATGACTCCGGCGAAACACAGGTCTCGCTGAGCGATCCTGATGCGCGATCCATGGCCACTACGCCTCGCATGCCGCGCGTCGTGGGGTACAACGTGCAAACCGCGGTTGAGGCCGAGAACCACTTGATCGTCGCCCATGAAGTCACCATGCATGGTTATGACCGGGACGCCTTGTCGATGATGGCGGTGGCAGCGCGCGACGCGATGGCCACGGATCGGATCGAGGCCATCGCTGACAAGGGATATTACAAGAGTGAGGAAATCCTTGCCTGCGAAGAGGCAGGCATCGCGGTCGTTGTCCCCAAACCTCAGACCTCGAATGCCGGTGCGCGGGGGCGGTTCGACAAGGCCGACTTTGCCTATGAAGCGGAGAACGACGTTTACATCTGCCCCGCTGGTGAGCGACTGATCTACCGGTTCACAGGCCCACAGGACGGCAAAGCCATCCGGGTGTATTGGTCGAGCAACTGTGCCGACTGTGTCATCAAGGACAAATGCACCAGCAGCAAGCAGCGCCGCATACGCAGGTGGGAACATGAAGAAGTGCTGGAACGGGTGCAGCGGCGGCTGGACAAGGACCCCACCCAACTGGCTGTCCGCAGCATGACGGTTGAGCATCCCTACGGCACGATCAAATCATGGATGGGCGCCACGCACTTCAAGATGAGGCGGCTGAAAAACGTCGCAACGGAGATGGCCTTGCACGTTCTTGCCTACAACATGACCCGTGTGATGAAAATCATCGGGGTTCCGGCCTTAATTGCCGCGATGTCCGCCTGAAAGGCAGCGGTTTGGCCAAATAACACCATCTCAAAAAAGCCAGCCGCCCCAGATTGCCTCAGGATCGGCTGTCCGCCCAAATCTGAAGGATTGAGGCCGACCAATCGGCAAAACACGCTCACAAATCCCAACTCAGGAAAAGCCGCGCAAACCCAGCCAGTTTCCACACAGCCTCTCCGCTCAGCGGACATTATCCGTGACAGGCACTTGCGTTCGATTTGCGGGCATCGCGCTGGATCGACAGCGGTGGTCCGGCAAAATCGACCGATGAATATGAAAGATCGCCCGACAAAATTGATCGTTGGCAGATTCAGTGGCTGGAAGCTGCCAAAGCTGACTTATCCGTCCGAGAGCCTCGGCCGCTGGAGCCATCGTGCCTATGCTCGCGTTGAATTCGATGAAATGGTTGGCTTAAAGCCCCGGAAAGTCTGCGAAAACGAGAGCGTGGTCACTGGCACGTGCCAGATTCGCAAAGGAGTGCACCTTCTTCATTCCGGAACGAACGATAGTCGGGCGTACATCGGGGTAGTCATCGGCAATTGCTTGCGACACCAGAATTCGGTCGGGACGTGAGTGAACGTGCGTGTCCGGAACCTCGAAAGTCCAGTCCTGATCCGGTTGCAGCCGGTCGAACAGGTCGATGGCGAATCCATCGCGAAAGACATCGAGAGAGGAGTTAGCAACAGTTTTGTCGGATGCAGGTTCATTGAAATCACCAAGAAGTATCCACCGATCCCGGCTTGGGCCCGGGCTACGCATCTCAATGATTCGCCTGACCGCCCGGGCCTCGGCCGTACGGATGGCTCGCGCTTTTGCCGGGTCGGGATAAGGTGCCTTGAAGTGGCATATGAACAGGGTGACGGTATCCATGCGCACCTCAAGGCAGTCGCGCCGAAAGATGGGATGTTCCAGAAACTCGTGCGGAAGTTCGGTCAGTCCCAAGTCCCTGCCGGTCTTGTTTGCGTGACTTCTGACCAGTTTGGCGGGCCCGCTGGACAAGGCAGCGACGTTCAGGCCGCGACCGTCGTTCCCTTTTTGGCAATAGCGATAGT
>JABDPD010000165.1 GCA_013042895.1 Boseongicola sp.
GGGCGCGAATCTGCGCCAAATCGAGCCTCCTGTTGCGGTGTTTTTTTTCGCGAGATGCCCATTGAGAATGCTGCCATGGAGACCTGATCCAGTGTTGCCGCGGGGTATCAAATTTGGCAGGGTCGAAATTTAGGCCTAACGTGCTGTTGCAGTCAAAGCCGGCTTCGTCCGTATCTCGGTCTTTGCCCGTATTTCAGCGACCCTCCGCTATTGGGATGAAGCGGTCCTTTTCGTGCAATCGGGCGGGCCGATATCAATGAACGTCCGCTAGTTTCTGAAGGCCAGTCAACCTGCGGAAAGTGTCAGATGGCAGCGTTGAGCCCAAAGGAGAAGTTTCAAATTCATGCTGCAAGTGCGCGCTCCACGATGTGTGCTGCATCTGCGTAGACTTCAGCAATCACGATGATTAATGACCAGCCAATCATTCAAAGCGCAGAAAACAAATTTAGCAAACGATTCAGAAAACGGACAACGCTGCGACCAACACCAATGACGTCAACGGTGGTAAATCTCTCGCATACTTCCGAAATTGGATCTGCGAATAGCGGCGATCGCAATTACTGCGGCGAAGCGAAAATCAAACTTTTCTGGGATAGCGCCCTTCGCGTTGGACTAAAGGAGGAGCCGCCAATGTGTCCCGGAACACTGGCGACGCCGAAAGTTCAATCGTATCGAAAGGTTTTCCATCTTTCACCATTTCCGCGAGCGCGAGACCAGCGAGTCTGCCCATCTCGCGATGCGGAACATGCACAGTCGTGAGCGCTGGAAATGCTACCTGTGCAAGCTCGATGTCATCAAACCCGATAATCGAAACATCGTCTGGAACGGCTATTCCCAGTTCGCGGGCACGGCGAAGCGCACCGACCGCCAAAACGTCGTTGCCGCAAAATACAGCTGTAACGCTTGGGTCTGAAGACATGAGTTCCTCAAAAGCCCGCGCTCCTTGTTCGATACCGTATGTGGTTTCCACAAAATTTAGATCGTTCGTGTTCAGCCCGGCGGCGATCATAGCGTCCTGAATCCCATTGTGCCGCTCTGCAGCACGGTCGTTAATTGCAGTTTCGGCAGAAATCAGCGCCAAACGGCGATGCCCTAGCTTGATAACTTCGGCTGCCATCCCACGCATCGCCCCTCGGTTGTCGAAGCCAATTGATGGCTGCTTGGATTGAGGCTCATAGGCCCAGGTCACCAATGCGGGTACGCCCTGCGCCTCCAAAAATCTATAAATCTCCGGGTCCCGTTCGTGCCCGATCAGCAGAAGTCCATCTGCCCCGCGCGCTACCAGAGCATGAATTTGCTCTTGTTCAATGTCTGGTCGGTAAGCCGTGGACGCGACAAGCATCGTAAAGCCGTGGCGTCGCAACTCTTCCTGAAACGCTTGCAAGCCGCGCGCAAAGATTGCGTTCTCCATCGTCGGGATGATGGCCCCAATTGTATTGGTCCGGCGGGCTGCCATAGCCTTCGCCCCAAAATTGGGCGAGTATCCAAGATCGCCAATCGCCTTTGTCACTTTGCGGCGCGTCTGCTCCGCAACCTGATCCGGAAAGTTCAGGCATCGGGACACGGTTGCCGTCGATACACCCGAGGCGGCGGCAACATCATAGAGTGTCGGCGTTGATACCTTAAGATTCATATCGATCCTGTTTGTCGTGCGCCGCTGCGTCCTATGGATTCGGAGTCGCGGGAAGCATCGAGGCATTCTGAACAAATGTAAAGGCTTGCATTGAGCCAGTGTAAGGGCTTACATATAGACATTGATTCGGCTTGGCGACTGGGAGGAGACGCGACATGCCGCTGATTGGGGCCTTAATTCTATTCATGATTTATGCAGTAAACGTGGGCCTTGGCGCCGCGTCCAACTCTGCATTCATGAGCGATGTAAGCGAAATGCTGGTCTTAGTAGGCGTTGCGATTCTGTTTGTGATTGCAGTGCTCAAGAAAGAAGCCGACGCAAAGGAAAAGCGCGTCGAATAACGTCCAGGGAGGACACTA
This sequence comes from Boseongicola sp., assembly GCA_013042895.1. Classification (GTDB taxonomy): domain Bacteria; phylum Pseudomonadota; class Alphaproteobacteria; order Rhodobacterales; family Rhodobacteraceae; genus Boseongicola. The sequence goes on from JABDPD010000165.1 coordinate 1,993, forward strand.
CATTGGTTAGAGACAACACAAATCTGAATTCGGCCGAGCGCCGCAATTTTCTGAAATTGGCAGGGATGGGTGGTTTTACCGCCGCGCTCGTTGCGGGTGCAGCTGGTACGCTTTGGTCGACTGAAGCCTCTGCGCAGACCGCCAATGAAGAGCGTGATCGCGAAAAGGCAGCCGAACACACCATGACAATCGCTACGGCGTATGTTCTGGGTGCGACACGCAGCTATCCAATCATGCAGCTAGACCTGAAAGAGAACATCCAGAACGCAACCAATGGCAAAGTCTATGTCAAACTGGCCCCCGGTGGTCAGCTTGGTGCCGGCGGTGCTTTGGTCCAGTCCGTTCAAGGCGGGACAATTCAGGCCGCGCAGCATTCGATCTCGAATTTTGCGCCGTTTGCGCCGGTTACCGACCTGATCAACCTGCCGTATCTTTGCGGGTCAAATCAGCGGTTCACCAACCTTGTGCACTCGGATGCTTGGGCAGCTGAAGTGAACCCGAAAGTGGAAGCTGCCGGTTTCAAGCCGTTGTTCTACGTAAATATCGATCCACGGGTCATCGCGATGCGTGCAGGCGGCGCTGGTCCCGTCTTGGCCCCTGGCGACTTGGCTGGGGTCAAATTCCGCGTGCCGGGCTCTGCAATGTTGCAGCAGTATTACCGCATGGTCGGAGCCAACCCGACACCTGTTGCATGGGGCGAAACGCCTTCGGCCATCAAACAGGGCGTGGCTGATGCGCTTGACCCGTCTGTCGGCGCCTTGTTCGTCTTTGGTTTCAAAGACATCCTGAGCCATGTAACGTTTACCCAAGCCGTTCCGGACAGTCAGGTCTATTCCTGTAATCTGGAATGGTTCAATTCAATGCCCGCCGACGTGCAGGACGGAATCATGGAAGCGTCGGAAATCACCCGTCACCAGAACCTGGCAAAAGTGCCATCGGCACGGAACTACGCGATGGCTGAACTGCGAAAAGCGGGTGTAGAATTCCACTCGCTGTCCGACGATCAATTGGCTGAATGGCAGTCGGTCGGCGGATACCAAAATGCGGATTGGGACAGCTTCAAGACCGAGCTTGCCGGATCGATGGACGCTTTCGCAAAACTGGAAGAAGCCGCCGGAACGATGGGCCGCTACTACGTCCACGACGCCTAACAGACCGGGCAGGCGCCAATTCCTGGCGCCTGCTAATCAACAGCTTTCTGCATCACGTCTAACCGGGCCTTGCGACTTAGGTCTGCAAGGCAACAGGAAAGATCCGTCATGAAAATATTGAACCGAATTAACAAGGATGCCGAGCGTTGGGCGCTATTGGTCTTTTACGTCATGCTCGTCATGACGATGGCCGTAGAGGTGCTGCGCCGCGAGATTTTCGCCTATTCCTCTATCTGGGGCGAGGAGATTGTTCGGTACTCATTCATTTACTTGGCATGGATCGGAGCAGCGGCGGCCGTTAAAGAGCGCGCCCACATCCGCATAGATGTGGTCATGCACTACCTCGGACCAAGGGCCAAGGCGCTGCTCTACATCTTTGGTGATCTAGTGATGTTCTTCGTCGCCGTCATCGCACTCTACTGGTCTTGGGAGGCGGTTCATGTCTCGTGGAAATTCGGTTCGGTCAGCCATGGCTTGCGGATTTCAATGGTCTGGTTCCTGTTGGCAGTGCCCATCGGCTTTGCGTTGATGTTACTTCGTTTGGTCCAATCATTCTTGCGCGACTTGCGCAGTCTTCGTGACGGAACACCCGTCTACGAAGGCGACAAACTGTTCGATTGAGGGGAAAAAGAATATGCTTTTCAACACCCTTGACCAAGCAGTCGAACTGGGCTGGGATTTCTATCTCCCCGTAATCATGTTCGTCGTGCTTTGCGCGATGGCTGTGCCGGTGTGGGCGGCCATCGGAGTTTCGGCTATTTCGATGCTGCTGCTGTCCGGTGACTTACCGCTGGCTCTGGTCGGCGAAAGTCTCTTTCACGGTATTGATGCTTTCGCGTTGACTGCTGTGCCCCTCTTCATCCTAACGGGCGACGTGCTTGTCCGAACAGGGCTAAGCCGAAAATTTCTCGATGTAGCTGAAGCGCTGACGCAATTCGCAAAGGGCGGATTCGGTTCGGCCACTGTTCTGGTCTGTGGCATGTTTGCCGCGATCTCGGGCTCGGACGCCGCGGGAGCTGCTGCTGTCGGACGGATGACCATAGATCGGCTGGTCGAAAGTGGATATCCGCGCCCCTATGCCTGCGCGCTTGTCGCTGCAGGTGCCTGTACCGGTATCCTGATCCCGCCTTCCATTGCCTACATCATCATTGGCCTAGTGTTGGGCATTTCAGCATCAACATTGTTCCTTGCTGCGTTGATCCCAGGTATCCTGATCCTGACATCAATTTTGATTACCAACATCGTGGTGAACCGGATCTACGGCTATGAGGGAGGCGGCAATCTGTCGGCGTCCGAGTACTTCGGGAATCTGGGTCGCGCACTTGCGTCGGGTTGGTATGCGTTCATCGTTCCGGGCATCATCTTCTACGGCATTTTCTCGGGCCGGCTTACCCCGACCGAAGCCGGTGCCACGGCAGTCATCGCCACCATTATCATCGGCTTTATTCTTGGTACGCTCAAGCT
>JABDPD010000169.1 GCA_013042895.1 Boseongicola sp.
CCTCGCACAGATTCTGGCTCTCATTCCAGGCACGTCTCGTTCCGGTATCACCATCACCGCCGCGCGCCGTCTTGGTTACGCACGCGAAGACGCCGCCCGCCTTGCGATGCTTATGTCGGTTCCGACAATCCTCGCATCGGGTGTCCTTTTGGGTGCCGAAGTTGCGTTTAACTTGGACTCCGCCGCTGCTCAGGACGCCGCAATCGCTGCTGTCTTTGCCTTTGTATTGGCCCTCGCAGCACTCGCTCTAATGATGCGCCTTCTGCGCAGCGTCAGCTTCACGCCCTACGTTATCTACCGCATCGTGCTTGGTCTTGTGCTACTCTGGATTGCCTACACCTAACCCTTCAGGTTACGCGCGCTTTCCTTCAACTCAGCGTACTGGCCTGACGGGCGGAACATCCACAAGTAAGTCGGCAGGATTGCATCGAGGGATGTCGGCGAAATTCCGAGTGCACCCAAACCCTTGGCATCTGCGCCAACCACATTGTCGCGCGAAAGATCGAGCAACTGGTCCTTGGTCACAGGTTGAGGCGCAAGCCCCCCGGTCAAAGTCGAAAGTGCGCCGGTGACAGTCGCCAGAATGCGACCCGTCCAAAACGGAAAACCAATAACCAAACGACGCCGACGGATTACACCCAGCATTGTTTGGATAAGGTCCCGGAACGAGGCGACTTCAGGTCCTCCAAGTTCGTAAATTCCTGGTGGAGCACCACCCGTCGCTCCCAATTCAGCGGCTTCGGCAACGTCATCCACATAGACTGGCTGGAATTTTGTTTCCGACCCAAACAAAGGCACCATTGGCGACAAGCGCGCCATTGAAGCAAACCGGTTGAAGAACTGATCTTCGGGACCGAACACAACAGATGGGCGCAGAATCACAGCATTCGGCATCGACGCTAAGATGGCCTCTTCGCCCATCGCCTTCGTACGTCCGTAGCGGCTAGGAGCGTCGGTGCTCGCTCCAATCGCCGAGATGTGCACCATACGCTCGACGCCATTCGCGGCTGCGACGCGCGCAATGCGCTCGGCACCTTCGTGCTGAACGGCATCGAAGTTGTTTTTACCTTTGGCATCAAACGTCCCGACGCAATTGATCACCGCGTCAGCCCCGGTCATGACAGCGGCCACGCTATCATCGTCGCGAATATTGCAGAACACGGGCTCTACCTGCCCGACAACGCCGTAGGGTTTCACAAAGTGAGCATCGTTCGGACGGCGAACCGCAACACGTACACGCCAACCCTGACGCGCCATTCGCTGAGCGATATACCGCCCCACAAAGCCCGATCCGCCGTATATCGTTACAAGTTTAGCCATGCGCTTCGCCCTCGTGAGTTCGACCTTTGGTGTAACGCTGCGCCGTGCAGCCGACAAGGCGCATTTCGCCGCGTGATTGGCCGTTGACAGCCTCAGGTTCGCGGCGTATTTCCCCCGCTCACGACACCTGCCCAGGTGGCGGAATTGGTAGACGCGCTAGCTTCAGGTGCTAGTGTCTGTATGGACGTGGAGGTTCGAGTCCTCTCCTGGGCACCATTCCCGACATGCTGGTAGCATTCGCAGCGAAATGACTTGTGGCCATCTTGCCACGACTTTGGTGCGCATAACTCAGTTGCCACGCTTTGGGCCGAATCTCATGAGATCAATGCATCAAAAGGCACCATTTGGGTTGCCCGAAACGAAATTGATCCGGAGATCACTCAGATGCTTGGCAAGATTTTTGGCCGCAAGGGCGACAAGCCCAAGAAAGATGTCGCGATTATTCATCAGTCTGTCCCTGACGAGGTTCTGAATATCGAACCGCCCCACCCGGAAACGCTCGACACCTCGTGGATGGATGCAACGAACGTTGTCGACAAACCGAAACCTGCGAAATCTGCGGTAGCGCCCAAACCTCAGGCGCGCCAAGTCAAACCAGAGCCTAAATCCGTAGAAAAAGCCAAAGCTCCTGTCGCCCCCAGCGCAACCGCGAATGCCAAGGCTCAATCCGGCGCGCGGTATCCTCACGGCTGGCTTGTGGTAGTCGAAGGGCCCGGTATCGGAGAATGGTTCGTGCTTGAAAGCGGTGTGTCCCAGATTGGTCAGGCCGAAGGTCAGACCATCCCGCTCAGGTTTGGCGACAGCTCGCTCGCCGCCGAATGCCATGCACAGCTCACTTATGACGAGGCGCAACACGCTTTCGTACTCGATGAAGCAGGGGAATCGGGTGTGCGCATAAACGGAGTCGTCGCAAGCCGCCCCACAACTCTCCGAGATGGCGATATCATCACCGCAGGCGGAACTAGTCTGCGACTAGTTGCCCTGTGCACGCCGAATTTCAATTGGAGCGAAGCCCGCTCGGCCTAAATG
>JABDPD010000184.1 GCA_013042895.1 Boseongicola sp.
ATGATTGATACCGCAGAGCAGGCGCGCGAAATTGTGCGTGCGACCCGTTATCCGCCCGAGGGTAACCGGGGTGTGGGTGCTGCAATGGCGCGGGCGTCAAACTTTGGCGAGATTGCAGATGTGACGACGACGGCGAATGCCGAGATTTGTCTGTTTGTGCAGACGGAAAGCAAGAAATCCGTCGAAAACATCGACGAGATTGCCGTGGTGGATGGAGTGGACGGGGTGTTTATCGGCCCTGCTGATCTGGCCGCGGATATGGGGTTGCCGGGGCAGACTGCGCATCCTGACGTGCAGGCGGCGGTGAAACACTGTCTTGAGCGCATTCATGCGGCGGGCAAAAAGGTCGGTATCATCGCGTTTGACGAGGCGCAGGTACGCACTTACGTCGACAACGGCGCGGATTTTGTGGCTGTGGGCGGCGATACTGCTCTTTTGGGCAAGGCGATCCGGGGTGCCGCAGCCTTTGCGAATGAACTTCGCGGGCTTTGAGGCGCAAAATATAGCCTGAATTTGTGGCAGAGGCACAAATAGGGCTTTCCGAACGGCCAAACCCATGCGATAGGAAACCGCCAAACGAACCCTCCCGAGGAGTGACCCCATGGAGATTCGCGAGGCCCTGACCTTCGACGATGTTTTGCTTGTTCCCGGCGCGTCCAGCGTGCTGCCATCGACGGCTGATACCCGCACGATGGTGACGAAATCCATTGCGATGAACATTCCGCTTTTGAGTTCTGCGATGGATACCGTGACCGAGGCGCGCATGGCGATTGCCATGGCGCAGGCAGGCGGCATTGGCGTTATTCACCGTAATCTGGACGTCGAAGAACAGGCCCGCGAAGTGCGGCGCGTGAAACGGTTTGAGAGCGGGATCGTCTATAACCCGATTACGCTGACGGCCGATCAAACGCTGGCGGACGCCAAGGCGCTTCAGGCGCGTTACAATGTGACTGGCTTTCCGGTTGTTGATGGGTCGGGTCGCGTTGTTGGCATCGTGACGAACCGGGATATGGGGGTTGCGCAGGAGGATAGAACGCCGGTGTCGGTGATGAGGACGGCGGACGATCTGGCGGTGCTGACCGAGCCTGCGGATTTAGAAGAAGCCCGCAGTCTGATGCAGGCACGACGGATCGAAAAGCTACTGGTGACCGACGGGCAGGGGGTTTTGACCGGCTTGTTGACGCTGAAGGACAGCGAACAGGCGGTATTGAACCCGAACGCCTGCAAAGATCAGCTTGGTCGTTTGCGCGTTGCCGCGGCGACGACTGTTGGTGACGCCGGCTATGAGCGGTCCGAGGCGCTGGTGGACAGCGGTGTCGATATCATCGTGATTGATACCGCACATGGACACTCGGAAGGGGTGGCGCAGGCGGTGACTCGCGCGAAGTCGATTTCCAACGAAGTTCAGATCATTGCGGGCAATGTGGCAACTGCTGAAGGCGCAAAAGCATTGATTGACGCGGGCGCTGACGCGGTCAAAGTCGGGATTGGCCCCGGATCCATCTGCACAACGCGCATGGTCGCTGGTGTAGGTGTGCCACAGTTAACGGCCATCATGGACGCCGTCAGAGGCGCCGGAGAGGTGCCTGTTATTGCCGATGGCGGGATCAAATATTCGGGCGATTTTGCCAAGGCGATCGCGGCTGGCGCGTCCTGTGCGATGGTCGGTTCGATGATTGCGGGCACCGACGAAAGTCCAGGAGAAGTCATTCTATATCAAGGGCGTAGCTTCAAAAGTTACCGCGGAATGGGCTCGCTTGGGGCAATGGCGCGTGGCTCGGCTGATCGCTATTTCCAGAAGGACGCAGCCAGCGACAAACTGGTGCCGGAAGGCATCGAGGGGCAGGTTCCTTACAAGGGGTCAGCTTCGGCTGTCATTCACCAGCTGATTGGCGGTTTGCGAGCCGCAATGGGCTACACAGGTTGCGAAACCGTTGAAAATATGCGAAAAAACTGTTCGTTCGTGCGAATAACTGGCGCAGGTCTCAAAGAGAGCCACGTTCATGACGTCCAGATCACGCGCGAAAGCCCGAATTACCGGTTTGGTCAATAGGGTCTGAGGCAACATTGGGCAGGCGTTCTCCACGGTGGAGGGCGGTGTATCTGTGCGAGTGTTGCGAGGGGTCATGGCTGAACGGGCGACGGAACCGGAAAACGGTCTTAACGAAGTAGTTGATTTGAATAACGATGCGCGCTGGCAAGCACGTCTCGAAGAAGCACGTGCGCGCCGCGCCGAAGCTTTGAAGCTGAAGGGCATGGACGACAAGCCAAGGCGCGCTCCGTCCAAGCCATGGGAAGATGAAGCCAATACCGCGCTGGACGCAGAAAAGCATCAACGTGCGCTTGATGATGATGGGCTAGATTTCCACGATCGAATGAACGCGTTGCAGAAGGTGCTGAAGGAAAAGCAGCCTAAACAGGACGTTTCGGTGAAAGCGCCTGTCGTTCCAGATAACATGCGAAATTGGGCGCCTGAGGCGAAAGAAGAGCCTCTTGAAGCTCTCGTTTCTGCGCCTGAGCCTGTGAAAGTAGAGACGCCTGCGGTTCGGGTCGAAAAGTCTGGGCCCCCGGTGGACAGCTTTTTCGATGACCCGGCCTTCTCGACACCTGAGCCTGCAGATGTGCCTTCTGAAGAGCCTGAATTTGTGCCGATGGAAGCACTTGTTGATCCTTTGCCTCCCAGACGTCCGAAGCAGACGCGGCGTCCTTGGATTGAGGAGGCTGAGGCAGAGGAGAGAATAGCGGAAGAGGTTATTCAGGACGTGCGGGTTGAGTCCAAGGCACGCAAATCTGAAGGTATGCCGTTTCTCCTCGGGATTGGATTGGTCGCTCTTGTTGCTATGCCGTTTTTCTACCTGCTGCCGCCGATGACACGCGGACCAGAAGGTGCGCAAGGGCCCGTGTTTGGGATGCAGCCGGCTTTTGGAATTACAGCGGCAATGGTTGAATTTCCGGTCGCGACGCAGTCGGGAGAGTTCGTGCCAAAATCAAGCATTGCGCCCATCGAGCCATTCACCGTTTTGGACGGAACTCCACCTGCATTTTCACGGGCGATGCCGTCCATAGCGGTTGCGCCCGAAGTGGAGGCCTTCTCTATGCCGGAAGTGTCGCGTCACAGTGATGAAGGACTGACGCAATTCGCGCGGGCAGACTTGCCGCGTTTTCAAGTGACGCAAGCAATGTGGGAGGCTCGGACTGGCACCATTGACGGACTTGCCCGGTTACCTGGCGTTCTGGCCCCTGTGACAGCAACCAGTCTGATACCCAGACCTCGCCCGTGAGGCTTGCGCTTAAGGGTGGCTTTTGACACACCCGACGCGAACGGATTTCACAAAAAGGCTGGCGCAATGACCCCTGCGGCGCGTGTTCAAGCAGCAATTGAAATACTTGATTTGGTTGCCTCCGACGTTGCAGTAGAAAAGGCCCTCACCGGCTGGGGTCGCAGGAGCCGTTTTGCCGGTTCGAAAGATCGCGCAGCAGTGCGTGACCATGTGTTCAGTGCTCTGAGATGCAAGCGATCGTTTGGCTGGCTTGGCGGTGGCGAGACGGGCCGTCACTTGATGTTTGGAGCGTTGAGGGCTGAGGGAATTGATCCGTCAGCATTGTTTAACGGGCTTGGGCATGGACCCGAACCGCTGACTGACGCGGAGCTGGCAAGTGCGGGCGATTTGTCTAGTGCGCCGCAACCAGTGCAATTGGATGTCCCGGATTGGCTTTGGCCACATTTGCAGCAGAGCCTTGGCGATCAGACTAAGTCTACACTTGGTATGATGCGCGAACGAGCGCCCGTGCAGTTGCGCGCAAACACGATCGTTAAGGGTCGCGATGCGCTTTTGCAGGAACTGGTCACGGCAGGCTATGATGCGGTAGCGCTCGAAATGACCCCGACTGGCATTGAAGTAGCAGGCGCTCCGCGCGGGTTGGTTTCCCTTCCTGCATTTATCGAGGGTGCGTTTGAGATGCAGGACGGGGCTTCGCAAACCATTGTGGATAGGCTCTCCGGATTTGTAGCTGGTGCAGACGTACTCGACTATTGCGCAGGTGGTGGCGGCAAGTCTTTGGCAATGGCCGCATATACACCTAGGCGACTAGTGGCACATGACGTCGACACGCGACGAATGTCGCATTTGCCAGAACGTGCGGAACGGGCTGGGGCTAAAGTCGAGATTGTCGGGGAAGTCTCAGGTCAGTTTGACTTGGTGCTGTGCGATGCGCCCTGTTCGGGCAGTGGAGCATGGCGACGCCAACCCGCAGCGAAGTGGGATTTGACACAGTCGCGCCTGAACGAGCTTCGTTCTATGCAGATCGACATCTTGCGCAAAGCGCGAGCTTTCGTCCGCCCAGGTGGTCATCTCGCTTATGCAACTTGTTCGCTGCTCGACCATGAGAACGATAAAACAGTCGATACTTTTCTCTTGGAGGCTTCGGATTGGCATTCTGTAGTTCGATTGAGGTTAACGCCACTTGACGGTGGCGACGGGTTTTATCTGAATGTCATGAAAGAACGCGAGCCAGTGAAATCTTAAGGATTTCCGGGTGGCGTTTATGTTTGGTTAACCAATTATAACGATTCTGATCACGTTAGATTCGTGATCGGGATGCATCTTGGCAGATTCAACAACTCCAGACGGCGAAGCCCCATTTCTATCGCTTCAAACAGTGCGCCCGTTCCCGCTTGTCGTTATGTCAGCTTTAACGTTGATCTTCGCACTCGCCCGCCCACCGGGAGCTGCGATGATAGGATTCTTGGGTGCGGGGGCCGGTCTTGCGGCGGCGGCCGTCTTATTATGGGCGCTGGCTATCCGTAATGTCATGGCCCGCATTCTGCTGGAGCGCGGGCTGGAAGCAGATGCGCGAGTGGAGGCTGCTCCGGTCATTGTTGGAGATTTGATCGGCCGAATTCGGTTTGCAAATGCGGCAGCACTTTCCGAATTGACTGCCGATAATAGGATACCATTCAACGTTGCAGATATTCTGAGCGGTATTCTGGCAGATCCGAGCTGCGTTACTAGCCGATTACTGCGACTGGCAGATCAAACCGGACACGCGCTAGAGGACATCACGACGTCGGAAGGAACGCTTCGGTTGCGCGTTCAAAAGCGCGGACCCATGGTCTTTGTCTGGCGTGCGGAAATCATTGGAGCGGCGTATTCTGACGTCATTCAGGCGCGATCAGTTCCCGAACTTGGTGATGGCAAAGATGTCGAGACCCAAGGACGCGCCGCTGACGTCGTGGGCCAGCCTTCACTGACGTCAGATGTGGTGGACGATTTGCCTGTTCCATCCTGAAGATAGCCGTTGATGGTGCAATTCTTTCGGCCAATCTCTCAGCCAGAAAGCTCCTAACTCTTGAGGGCGAAACCTTTCCACCGCTTTATGATCTCGTCGAGGGAATGGGGCGGTCGATTGCCGAATGGTTAACGGATGCGGCTCAAGGCCGGGGTCTTATGAAAACCGAGTTCGTGCGCGCTGTTGGTCCAACGCAGGAACTGTTTTTGCAGATTTCACTTGGGCGTGTTGAGGAGGATGGAGAGACCCGACTTATCGGTGTGTTGAACGACGCGACTGAACTGAAAACGCTTGAGGCGCAATTTGTACAAAGTCAAAAAATGCAAGCAATTGGACAACTTGCTGGCGGTGTCGCGCACGACTTCAACAATCTTCTGACTGCGATCAATGGCCATTGCGACTTACTCTTGCTGCGCCATGACGAAGGTGATCCCGAGTATATGGACCTTATGC
>JABDPD010000186.1 GCA_013042895.1 Boseongicola sp.
GCTCCTTGCGCGCGCCGTCATCGCGCCATTCCCGATCTGCCTCCATGATGGAAAGCAGCAGATCGGCGGCGCCCGGACGATCATTCTGGGCATTGAGGATATGGGCCAAATCGAAAGCGGCCTCATGATCTTTTGGATTGTCAGCCAAACGTTTGCGCAACGCCTCGGGATCACCCAGTGAGGCAACCTTTTGAGCCAGTTCCAGTTTCGCCTTCACGCCGGCAAGACCGGCATGACCCGCAAACTGTTCAGGCGCCTGATCCAGCATTGCCTGTGCCTGTTCGGGTTGACCGTAGTCAGCCATCAAACCGGCCAGCGCGGCATAGGCATCGGCGTTTTCCGGTACGTGTTGCAGTATGGTTCTGTAAATTTCAGCGGCACGGTTGATATCATTCGCATCCACTGCGGCCTGTGCCTGCGCAAAAGCCTCTTCAATCATGGCTGCCTGATCATCCGCGCCTGCCGCATTGGCGATCTTTGCAATAAATGCCGCAACTTCGCTTTCACTCTTGGCGCCCATAAAGCCGTCAACCGGCTTGCCTCCCACAAAGGCAAACACGGCCGGAATGGATTGCACACCCAACTGTCCTGCGATTGAGGGATGGTCATCAATGTTCATCTTGACCAGTCTGACCTTGCCGCCGGCCTGTCGAACAGCATTCTCCAAAATTGGCGTGAGTTGCTTGCAGGGCCCGCACCAGGGCGCCCAAAAGTCGACAAGCACCGGTACTGATTGCGATGCCGCAATTACATCGTTCTGAAACGCGGCTGTTGTGGTTTCCTTGATCAACTCGCCGACAGGCGTGGCGGCAGGTGATGGCTGTGGCGTGGCACCGGCAGAGGCGCCATCTCCAAATCCAACTGTCGTTGTGCTGTAGCCCGCGGCGGCTCCTTGCGGTGCAAAAGGATTATCATCGCCGTTCATCGATCTATTCCCGTCCTGTTCTTTCTGTCTTTCATGTCGCGCTTCAAGAAGCGTTTTTCAAGTCACTCGGCCAAATTGCGTTCATCCAGCGCAACAATGTTGAGCTCATGCCCCGTTGCCGAGACAAATTTACGTAGATCGTCTGCTGCTATCGATGTCGTTGCATCATTGCGCAAGGGATGAGCATTGATCACATCATGCTGCATCAGTGTCTCGTCCAGTACCAGTGTAACATCACCCTGTGTGTCATTGATAATGCCGAACGCAGTCACAGCGCCCGGAACAACACCCAGATAGTCCATCAATGCGTCTGCCTTGCCAAAGGACACCCGGCCCTGCGCACCTATTTTCTGATGCACTTTCTTCAGATCCACTTCCGCGTCCTCAAGGACCGTCAGCAAAAAGTAACGGCCCTTTTTGTCCTTCAAAAACAGGTTCTTGGTATGCCCGCCGGCAATTTCATCGCGCAGGGATTGCGACTCGGCCACGGTGAAGACCGGTGCGTGCTCGTGCGTTTCAACCTCAATTGAAAGCGAGTCCAGAAATTGAAACAATTGGTCACTTGTTTTGGGTGCTTGGGACATGATGGTTTCCGCTGATGTTCATAGCATCACGTCTATGGAAAACCGCGCAGAGGATTGCAAGGTGCCGAAAAACCTCAACCGGCAAAAATTGAAAAGATTCAGGTTGCAATCGTTTAAAGCTTGCGTCATATAGCGGCGGTTCAACGATGTTGGATATGAGCGGGCGTAGCTCAGGGGTAGAGCACAACCTTGCCAAGGTTGGGGTCGGGCGTTCGAATCGCCTCGCCCGCTCCATTTCATAACATCGGAGACATTCAAGGCTCGGTTTTCCGGGCCTTTGTTTTTTTGGTGCAGCAGATTGCAGATCACTATTCGATCAAGCTGGACAAGGCGCTGCCATTGATCTCACGCAGCAATTTCCGCTTCATCGCGCGCTCGTAATCTTCAAATCCCGCAGCAATTTCAACAAACGCTCCCGGCCCAAATATCACATGCTGCTTGTAGTAGGGCACCGGATCAGGCCGCGCACCGGCAATCACCAGTCCGTTGACCTGGACACCATCAAAAACGAAATTCCTGTAAGCGAGGAACGGCTCGTATCCCTCATTGTTCACGC
>JABDPD010000187.1 GCA_013042895.1 Boseongicola sp.
GCACTATGGTTGCCGAAAGCGGATTGTTTACCCCACAAGACCTTGATCGCATGGCAAAAATCGGCGCGCGCACCTTCCTTATAGGAGAAAGCCTTATGCGTCAGGACGACGTAGAAGCCGCCACACGCGCGCTTCTTTCAACCCCAATCGCTGCCCAGGGGGTCGCCTGAATGTCCGGCCTCACGCACTTCGACGCCCAAGGTCAGGCGCATATGGTCGATGTGTCGAACAAGGACCACACGGACCGCATCGCCGTTGCGGAAGGCTTTGTGAAGATGACAGCGGAAACGCTTGAAACTATTACAGAAGGCCGCGCCAAGAAAGGCGATGTTCTTTCTGTTGCACGTCTTGCCGGGATCATGGGCGCTAAGAAAACGTCTGACCTCATTCCGCTTTGCCACCCTCTTCCCATCACCAAAGTTGCCGTGGAACTCACCGCTGATCCAGGACGACCGGGTATTCGCGTCGAAGCGACCGTCAAAACCTCAGGCCAAACCGGTGTGGAAATGGAGGCTCTGACCGCTGTCTCAACCTCTTGTTTAACAATTTATGACATGGTGAAGGCCGTCGAGAAGTCCATGACAATTGAAGGCATTCGGCTTGTTCTGAAAGACGGAGGAAAATCCGGACTTTACGAGGCTGACAAGTGATTTCAGTGCGCGAGGCATTGGACCACGTGTTCGCCCTCGCCAGCCCTGTAGGCGCCGAAACTGTGCCGCTCCGACAAGCTGCCGGACGGGTTTTAGCAGAACCAGTAAAAGCAAATCGCGCCCAACCCCCTTTTGCGACCTCGACCATGGACGGTTATGCAATCGCCTCCAAAGACGTCTCACCGGGTGATAAATTCACCGTAATTGGGGAAGCTGCCGCAGGACATCGTTTTGAACGCACACTGGGGCATGGCGAGGCGGTTCGTATTTTCACTGGAGCGCCTGTTCCAAACGGCGCCGTCCGGGTCATTATTCAAGAGGATGTAACACGCTCAGGTGATGCGTTCACGGTCAATGATAGTCCTGATTCATCATTTTATATCAGACCCTCAGGGGCCGACTTTGATGTAAATGACAGCATAACCTCGCGACGCATTCTGTCAGCGTCCGACATTGCTCTCATCGCAGCCATGAATGTCCCTGAGGTTGTCGTTTCGCGCAAACCCGTGGTCGCCTTGATCGCAACTGGAGACGAGCTGATATTGCCCGGCGAGAAGCCAGGACCAGATCAGATTATCGCGTCAAACGCTCTCGGCCTCGCCGCGATGATCGAAGCAAATGGCGCTGCCGCAAGGATCCTGCCAATCGCCCGAGACACGATTGCGTCGCTCAATGGCGTGTTCGACCTCGCGTCCGACGCCGACCTGATCGTAACGATCGGAGGCGCTTCTGTGGGCGACCATGATCTCGTCGGACGAGTCGCCGAGATGCGCGGGCTAGAGCGTGCGTTTTACAAGATCGCAATGCGTCCCGGCAAACCTCTCATGGCGGGGCGCATGGGAAGCAGCAGAATTCTTGGGCTTCCAGGTAATCCTGTATCATCAATTGTTTGCGGTCGTATCTTCATGTTACCCATGATCCAAATTATGTTGGGCCTTCCTGCAAAAGCCGCGCAAACAAGGCCAGCGAAACTGGCCAACAACATCCCCGGCAACGGCCCTCGTGAACACTATATGCGGGCCACACTTAACGCGGATGAAGTGACCGTTGCAGGCCGTCAAGACAGCGGCCTTTTAACGGTTCTGGCAAAAGCGAACGCTCTCGTAGTTCGGCCCCCAAATGACCCCGCCAGACAGGCAGGCGAAACTGTGCAGGTCATTGATTTGTAAGCGTTGACACAAAACGAGAACGCGTATAGAACATTACTTGAACACGAGGCTGACACAAGTCAGTGAGCAGAGGAGGTTTGCGTTAATGTTGACCCGTAAACAATTAGACTTGCTGGAATTTATCCACAAGCGCGTCCAGCGCGACGGCGTTCCGCCTTCGTTCGACGAAATGAAAGAAGCGCTCGATCTGCGATCAAAGTCCGGCATTCACCGGCTGATCACCGCGCTTGAGGAACGTGGCTTTATTCGTCGTCTCGCACACCGCGCACGCGCGATTGAGGTCGTTAAGCTGCCGGACGCACTAGATAATTCCAAAGGCTTTGTTCCGAAAGTGATCGACGGTGACCGTCCTTCTGATGCACCTCCCGCACGGTCGATGCCCATAGAGGCCCATGCAATGGAACTCCCCGTTATGGGCCGTATCGCAGCCGGCGTGCCTATCGCTGCCATTAGCGAAGAAAGCCATAAAGTTGCTGTTCCCGGGCAAATGCTGTCAGGCAAAGGGCATCACTATGCGCTTGAAGTCAAAGGGGATTCGATGATCGACGTTGGTATCAACGACGGTGACATCGTTGTTATCCGCGAAACCAACACTGCCGGCAATGGCGACATCGTCGTGGCCTTGGTTGAGGATCAGGAAGCGACGTTAAAGCGTTTTCGTCAACAGGGTAACACAATTGCTCTCGAAGCCGCCAACCCCGCCTATGAGACGCGCCTGTTCCGCGACGATCAGGTGAAGGTGCAAGGCCAACTTGTCGGGCTGATCCGCAGCTATTGAGACCAGAGCCGCGCGCCCTGTCTTGCGCGCGCGGTTTCCACCTCCAAGGAACCATTGCGTCGGTAGAACGCAAGCGATCCAGTTTTTCGCAATCGGCTGAGATCGTAGAGGCGGCAGTGCTCCGCCTCAGTCACTTTCACATTCACGACTACCAGGTCAGCGTCCCTGCAATCGGCAACGGCTTCGGCCCCTGCGGTCTTCCCCGTCGCATGAAACACAACCATCCCATCCAACTCGACAATGTGACGCTTGCCATTTGTCAGAAATCCGCGGCGTGCGAAGGCCACGTTTTGCGCGACCGGATCACCGTCGTTCTCAAGCCAACTCATCGCAGCAAAACTGTTGCCGCGGATTTTTGAGACATGCCTCCCCTCAAGAGTCAAGACGCCAATAAGGCTGCCCGTCTCGTCGACAATCAGCTCGGGACGAGGCGAGTTGGCCCATAATGCAAAAGAGCATGCTACTGGCAAAAGACCCACGAAACGGGCCTTTCCTTGCCAAAGCACACCCCACAGGCACCCAAACGCCAAGAGCGGCAAGACCGATGGTGCGGGGCTCCAGATATGACTGAGCGCGCCCGGTAAATTTGCGACGTAATCCGCAACCGCCAGTATCCAGTTTATGGCAGGCTCCATGATTTTCAGTCCGAGCCAATGCAATCCGATCGGCCAAAAACAGGCCGCCAAGACGGCTGCTGGAATGATCACGACGCCCATAAGCGGAACGGATAAGATGTTGGCGACAAGGCCGAAATGCGGGATCTGGTTGAAATGGGCGGCCGCGACAGGAGCCGTCGCAAGACCCGCAACGGCCGACGACATCGCCACCCCAGCCAAAGTTCGCAATGGCCACGGCCAGCGAGACTGCGACCAATCGACATTTCTCATTCAGCCAAATACTGTGACCAACGCAATGGTGGCTGCAAACGACATTTGAAATCCCGGCCCAAGCAAGGTTTCGGGGCGCAGCGTCAAGACAATCAAAGCCGCCAAAGCCACCGCCCTGAGAGTGATTGCGCGTCGATCTGCGAGCACAGCCAAAAGCATAGTCGCGACCATAATGAAGGCGCGCTCGGTCGCGACGTTGCCACCCGACAGGGCCAGATACGCAGCCCCTGCAACAAGTGCCGCTGCAGCACCAATCTTCTTGATCGGCCACCTCAAGGCGACGCCCGGAATGAGCGCCAATCCATAGCGCGTTGCCGCGAAGACAAATCCGGTCAAGAGACCCATGTGAAGGCCCGAAATCGCCAGCAAATGCGCCAAGTTTGATGCACGCAAGTCCTCGAGCGTGTCATTGTCCATCCCCGACCGGTCGCCCGTCGTGATGGCTGCGGCGAATGCACCTGCACGGCCTGGCAAGCTGGACTTCACCGAAGCTGAAATCCTGAGCCGAAGCCTAGTAATAGCCAAACGCAGCCCGGTCGCTCGACTCTCGCGCCAAAGCAAAACAGGCGTGCGGGTGTATCCAACAGCGCCGAGGCTTTGGAACCAAGCCATCCGCTGGAAATCAAAGCCACCAGGCTCGACGGGTCCCGAAGGCGGCGAAAGATGCCCCGTAAGGATCACGGTTTGACCGGTCATTGGGATGTGATGCTTCTGGTCTCCATGCAGAGAGACGCGCACTTTTGAAGGCGTACGTTTGGGGGATAGATTGGACAAGACAACCTGATCGAGCGTAAGCCTCACCGCGTTGGATTGAGAGCGATCAACATTTACAATCCGCCCCTCGATCGGGCCGTAGTATCGAAATGAAAGCGTCGGTGCTGTAACGCTATGGGCGCGTACGGCCGCAAGTAAAAACCCCATCGCGACAAGGACGACCGCAGCCACAAATAGCTGAGCGCCCGACGGCAATGAACGCGCCAAACAGGCCAGCGACAGAGCACCCACCGTTAGTATCGCCAAGTGAGCATACGTCGGCTCGATCAGGATCGAGAAATAGAGCCCAATCCCCACCCCCAGCATCACTGGCGCCCACGGAAAAAGGTAGCCGCGCTGGCGATCGATCAAGTCGGAGAAGTTGAACATCGGGCGCGCCCTTGTCTCCCGATGGCGGGTTGACTACTAAGCCGCAACCTACGCTGCTTATGGTTTCCAGAACCTTAATTTCAAAGGCCAACCCTGATGACTGATCGCCCCGTCGTGACCCGATTTGCGCCCTCGCCTACGGGCTATCTCCATATCGGAGGTGCGCGTACCGCTCTGTTCAACTGGCTTTTTGCACGTCACCACGAAGGCAAGTTCCTGTTGCGCATCGAAGACACAGATCGCGCGCGCTCTACACCTGAGGCGACCGAAGCGATCTTTCGGGGCATGCGTTGGCTTGGACTGAACTGGGATGGCGAGGCCGTCAGTCAGTTTGAAGGAGCTTCACGGCACGCCGAGGTCGCACGTGAAATGCTTGCTTCCGGTACCGCTTATAAATGCTTTTCAACACAAGACGAGATCGCAGCCTTCCGTGAAGCTGCCAAAGCGGCCGGCACGTCGACGCTGTTTCGCTCTCCGTGGCGGGAAGTCGATGAAGCAGACCATCCCGACGCGCCTTTTGCGATCCGCGTGAAAGCGCCCCGCGAAGGCGTGACGGTCATCAAGGACGCGGTGCAGGGCGATGT
>JABDPD010000192.1 GCA_013042895.1 Boseongicola sp.
CCTCCTCCACAACGGGGTTGAGGCGATGGATCTCATCGATAAACAACACATCGCGCGCTTCCAAATTCGTCAGGATCGCCGCCAAATCCCCCGCCTTGGCCAAAACCGGCCCCGAGGTCATGCGGAAATTCACACCCAGCTCACGTGCAACGATCTGTGCCAGCGTCGTCTTGCCAAGCCCCGGAGGTCCATGAAACAGCGTGTGGTCCATCGCCTCGCCACGTCGCCGCGCACTTTCAATGAAAACGCCTAAGTTAGCCCGCGCATCTGCCTGTCCGACAAACTCGCCCAGCATCTGCGGCCGCAATGCGCGATCCGCGTCGTCTGCACGCGCCTCCGGACGCACCAATGGATCAGGCTCACTCATGCCGCATACCTTTCTTTCTGGCAAGAATATCCCAGAGAGCGCAAGAGGCAGTGAGCGCCACTATCGGCAATTCCCGTCATCCCTTCGGCGCCAATCGCTTCAAAGCCTCGCGGATCAAAACAGACGTTTCAGCCCCGTCATTAGCCCCCGCTGCCTCAGCCACCGCACTCGCGGCCTCGCCTGGCCCATATCCAAGGTTGCCCAACGCCGACAAAGCCTCCGCCTGAGCCGAAGCATTCGACGATTGAACGGGCGCGGCTGCCAACGGCTCAATCACGTCATCACCACCTTCACTCAAAGGCGCAGCCCCGGACATCGCCATCATTGCGGGCGCCTTGCCCTTCAGCTCCAACACAACACGCTGGGCAATCTTCGGCCCAACACCCGGAGCCGCCTTCACCGACGCCCAGTCCTCCAGTGCGATCGCACGAGACACCCCGTCCGGTCCCAAAGTGCCCAAGATCGCCATCGACGCTTTCGCACCGATCCCCTGAACGCCCATCAACAACCGATGCCATTCCTTCTCGACCAAGGTCGTGAACCCAAACAGCTGCAACAAATCTTCACGCACCAGCAAATCCGTATAGAGCGCCACAGCCTCACCAACCCCCGGCAAAGCCGCCAATGTCCGCTCGCTCACATGAACCACATAACCAACTCCGCGCACATCGATCAAAACGTGATCCGCCCCACGATAATCAATGCGCCCCGCTAGCTTGCCAATCATCCGACCACCCTCTGCATCCGCTGAGCACTCTCCGCCAGATGCGCATGGCAAATCGCAATTGCTAAGGCATCCGCCGCGTCCGGTCCCGCAATCTCGATGCCCGGAAGTTGCATCCGCACCATATGCTCTACCTGTCGCTTGTCTGCATGACCTACACCGACAACGGCCTTCTTCACCGCATTCGGCGCATACTCACCGACCGCAACCCCGGCACGAGCCGGCACCAGCATCGCAATACCCCGAGCCTGCCCCAGCTTCAGCGTACCAGCCCCATCCTTATTCACAAACGTCTGCTCTACAGCCGCCGTTTCCGGTGCATATGTCGCCCAAATTTCCGAAAGCTGATCAAATAAGGATACAAGCCGTGAACCAAGATCACCCGTCGAGGTCTTGCAAACCCCATTTGCCACGTGACTAAGCCGCGAGCCGGACACGTCAATCACGCCCCACCCCATGGCCCTCAGCCCCGGGTCCAGCCCCATCACACGCATCGCCTCACCTGCTCGTTTTTGTCTTTCAAAACGAGTAGCACGAAACGCGAACATCTTCCAAGAACAATGCAGCCTCCCCGGCAAAGGACTGCAGCGTGTCCCCAAACCCTCGGCCAAAGCTGTCGGATGTGATGCATCCAAAGCACACGACAGCCCACAACGCCAAAATCATTGTGACACACCCCAAATGTCGCAATCAGACCGGGCAGAATGCACTTTGCCAAAAGCGGTCAAAAATCGTCACGCGAATGCTCAAAATCGACATGCCTGGACCCGAATTTACCCTTTACCGGTAACAGTTTACGCTCAAAAACGACCTATGCAGAATCTGCATCTCAGACATGCGTTTTATACGCTTGTCCGACTCGATTTCCCCAACTACCTGCGGACAATCGAAAACAGGGCAGCAGCCCACACACGAAGGATTACCGCGATGGCACTTTATGACTCCCGCCTGCACAGCCGTCCCGCAACCGTTGTTGATCGGGCCTACGCTGCATTCACAAACACTTTCGCAGCAGTTGCCGCATGGAACGACGCGCGTCGCACCCACGACGCTCTGTCTCAGCTTTCAGCGCACGAGCTGGAAGACATCGGTCTTCACCGTGGCGACGTGGACGTGATCGCCCGCAAAACGTTCTGATCCTCCCGTCAGAAACGTCAAAACGGCCGCGTCTGGCAGGACGCGGCCGTTTTTCGTTTTGGTGCCGTAAGGTGAGCCGCAAACCAGCGACGCAGAATTACCGCACGAGGGAAGTAATAGTGCTCGAAATCCACAATGTAACCGGGTCCGCTGTCATCGCGAATGCCCCGACCTGCTCGATAGCATTGCCGTTTTTCAAACCGTCAACCTGTTGTTCATAAGCTTCTGTCCCAAGGTTCGAGTGCAAGAACCCCTTGAACAGAAACATCACCAACAAAAGCAAATATGCACCACGCACCACCGCGTATCCTCGCGGCTTTTGGGGCTTGGCGACAACCAGTCCATCATCCGTCACCTGAGTCACGAAACCCTGGCTCAGTTTACTGTGCCGGCGGTTAATCCGGCGCATACGGCGTTCAAATTCGTCAAATTGATGAGCAGACATCAAAATTCTCCAGACACCGGCCTCAATAAACCGGATGCGCGAAGATTCCGCTAAAATGTGGCCTCAATGTGGCGTAAGCCGCTGTTTTGCAGCGCTTTCGTTCAAATTGCGTCTATTCGCACTAAAGTTAGCGTCGTCCAGTCAACAATCTGTTCACTTTTCACAAGATTGAACCCGACTTCGCGATAACGCTCAGTGACCTTTTCGGCCTGTTCATTAAGGATTCCACTCAAAATCGCGTGCCCTCCGATGCCCACGGCGCGACCCATGTCCGGTGCAAGTTCCAGCAGGGGCCCCATAAGAATATTGGCAAACACCAGATCAAAATGCCCTTTTTTGGACAACTCGGGATGCCCAAAACCGGCCGCCTCAACACAGCGCACGCGCCCCACTAGGTCATTCGCCCGCACATTCGCTTCAGCCACGTCCACCGCGACCCGGTCAATATCCGACGCCAAAACCACCTCAGGCCAAACGCGCGCCGCCGCCATCGCCAGAACAGCCGTTCCACACCCTATATCCGCAACCGAGCGCGCCCGAAGGCCACCGTCAATCAAACGGTCCAAAGCGCGCAAGCACCCAAGCGTGGTTCCATGGTGACCCGTCCCAAAGGCCATCGCCGCCTCAATCAGCAAGGAGATGCGGTCCTCGGGCACCTTGTCGGCATCATGTGCGCCATAGACAAAAAACCGCCCGGCTTCGACCGGCGTCAACTCGCGCCGCACATGCGCCACCCAATCCGT
>JABDPD010000194.1 GCA_013042895.1 Boseongicola sp.
CGGCAGACTTGACCATATTCCAAAAGCGTTTCGAAAACGTTGGGACAAAGCTCTTCAAGGGACATTCCGCGTGGATCCCGGGTGAGAAATAGCGCGGTGTCGGTGTCCAAGGCGTCCCTGCCCTGACTTTGGCTAAGGTAACGACCCTTAATCTGCGGCAGTCCAGTATCCGATTCCACGAACTGGATCACGCCCGACCCGGATTCCGGCGGGCCGAGACCCGGCGCCATTGCTTGAACGACAAGACCAAGCCCCGCATCACCTGGTGCGCCGCGCGCTTGACGCAAAAGCCGGGCGGTTGTGCCCTCCCAGGCGCGTGCCATCGAACGGAGCACAGCAGCAAGCTGATCGGCCGGGGATTGCGGGAAGGCTTCATCGGTCTCATTTTCATAGGCATCGAGCATCGCGTGAAGCGTATCAGCCGAAATTTCGTCTTCAATTACAAAGAGATCCGGGTCCAGATGCGCGACCTGCACGGAATAGGTTGTGATGAAGCGGGCATAGAGTTTGTTGGCAGCCTCGTGCCCCAGAAGATTCGCATACTCACCGTGACGAGCATTGTTCATACCAATATTCAGGATAGCTCCGGGGCCGCCCCAGTCGGGATCTTCCGAGGAAGGTCTGACGGATAACAGAGGGGCTTCGCCAAAAGGTGCTAGGAGAGATTGGGTGTCGATCTCGGCGCCCGAGGCGATGTGGCGAACCGTTGAAAACGGGAGCGCTACCGTTTGCGGTACTGGGAGATCAAGGCGGATGAGGCGTTGCAGGCACTTCGCGCGACCGCCATGCGTGTGCGTGGCGAGGTTGGCCGTTGGATCAACAACAATAAAGTCTGATATTTCAACGAGTTTCTGCACCGCGGCGATTCCTTCCGCGTTAGCATACGCAGATGCAGAAACCGATCAAGGATTGTCAGATAGTACTGACATTACGCCGCGGGCAGCGTGGCACGAGGGTCGCAGGTGAACCACCGCTAGGGGACCTCAAAATCAGCGATTTAGCGACGTCGGTGCAACGTCGGTTTTACGTCGGTATCACGTCGGTGCGACCGTTCTGGGCACTTACCTCAGCTTAAGATGCACCGGGATACGGTCAGGATGCTTCGATTCGTGTAAGGTCCGCGACGGCCAGACAGGCCGCGCTGATGCGATGAAGCAGGTTGAGACGGTTACGCCGCAGAATTGGGCTTTCTGCGTTGACCTGAACGGTCTCGAAAAAGGCGTCAATGGGTGCACGCAGACCGGCAAGGGCTGACATTGCGGCGGCGAAGTCTTCGGCTTCCATGGCCGGCGTGATCGCAGCCTCGGCTGTGTCGAGGGCGGTGAACAGGGCTTTTTCCTCGGGCGTTTCGGCCAGCTTGGGGTCCGGGCCGAAAGAGTACTCGACGCCGTCTTTGTCTTGCGCCTGGGTCAAGATGTTGTGAGCGCGTTTGAAGCCTTGGATGAGGTTCTCGCCATCATCGGTGTCGAGGAAAACTGAAAGCGCGGTGGCGCGGTTGACGAGCAGCATGAGGTCGTCCGAGCCGGGCATGGCGAGGGCGGCATCAATGACGTCGTGGCGGATTCCACGGTCGCGAAGGTAGACCTTTAGGCGGTCGTGGAGGAAGGCGAGAAGGTTTGAGAGTTTCTCGGGCACTTCGCTCTCAAGCCTGAGCAGCACGTCATCGTCTTTTTCCGCCACCTCTTGCTTAAAGGTGCGAAATGCAGCGGCAAATACACCGTGATTGGCAATTTCTCTTAGAATAGCGCGCGCACGACTCTCAGTTAGTGCCGGATCGGCGGACGCATTGTTGCGAACCATTTGGGCGCCAAGGTGCTGCTCTATGTGTAGGCGCGCTTCGTTATCCAAAATCAACCGAATTACTCCTAGAGCCGCACGCCGCAGCGCAAACGGATCCTTAGATCCGGTCGGTTTTTCATCAATCACCCAAAATCCTGTCAGCGTGTCGATCTTATCCGCCAACGCCACGGCTAAGGAAAGCGGCCCAGTTGGCACGTCATCGGACGGCCCAAGCGGCTGATAATGCTCGCGTGTGATGACCGCGATCTCCGTACTTAGACCGGACTCTTTCGCATAATACTCGCCCATGATGCCCTGAAGTTCGGGGAACTCGTAGACCATCTCGGATGAAAGATCCGCTTTCGCGATGCGCGCAGCGGTTTCGGCGTCGTCGGGATTGGCACCAACGACGGGCGCAATCTCGCGAGCTAGAGCTGCGATGCGTTCGATGCGTTCGGCTTGGCTGCCGAGTTTGTTGTGGAAGGTGACGTTTGAGAGCGCGTCGGTCCATGTCGCGATGTTATCGCGGGCCACACGCAGGTCGTTTTCCCAAAAGAACTTGGCGTCCGATAGTCGGGCCGAGAGCACCTTTTGGTTGCCCGCCAAAATGGTCGCTCCGTTGTCTTCAGTTTCGACGTTGGCGACCGTGATAAACTTCACGATACGGCCAGATTTGTCTTTCACTGAGAAGAACTTCTGGTGTTCCTTCATTGAGGTCTGGAGCACCTCAGGCGGGAGGTTCAGGAAGTCTTCCCCAATGTCGCCCATGAGGACCACGGGCCATTCAACAAGACCAGAGACTTCGGACAAAAGGCCTTTGTCCTCAACAACTTCGAGGCCATTCGCGAAGGCCGCCTGGGTGGCATCGTGCCAGATTTTCTCGGCGCGTTCTTCTGAGGAGAGGATCACATGAGCCCTCTTCAGCTTCGACGCGTAGTCGTCAAAATTCTTTACCTGAAAGCGCATCGGGTGCATGAATCTATGACCGGAGGTCATATCCGTCGTTTCGATGCCATCCACGTCACAACCGACGATTTCTGTCTCGCCGTTATCCGTCAGAATGCATACAATGGAGTGTAGCGGACGGACCCAACGGAGACTCCCCGTCCCCCAGCGCATGGACTTCGGCCATGGGAAGTTGTGGACGGTGGCTTTCAGGGCCTCGGAAATAATCTCGGCGGCTGGGCGGCCCGGCCTTTCGATGGTCGCAAACCAGACCTGCGCTTTCTTGTCGTCGCGCGCTTCAAGCTGGTCTTTCGTGAGGCCCGTTGAGCGTAGGAAACCTTCAAGGGCCTTTTCGGGTGCGTCGGTACGGGGGCCTTTTCGCTCTTCCCGTACTGTCGGGCTTTCGGCAAGGAGGTCTTCAACGGTCAGGACCAGTCGACGAGGAGTCGCGAAGGCGCCGGCTGAGGCGTAGGTCAGGCCCGCCTCTACAAGAGCGTTCGTCATCAACCGCTTCAAGTCTTCAGCGGCGCGCGCCTGCATTTTGGCGGGGATTTCCTCGGAAAAGAGCTCGATCAGGAGATCAGGCATTTACTCGGTCCTCTCGGGGGGCGTGGGACAGCCTTCGGGCGGCGCGTTGCCGTCGAAAACCTCCTCGCCGCATTCGTTAATCTGGTGCCAGACAAAGCCACGACCGTCTTCGTGGATCGCAACGATGCGGTCGATGC
>JABDPD010000206.1 GCA_013042895.1 Boseongicola sp.
ACATCATTGCGCGGGGCTACCTTGGCAATCCGGACTTGACGGCGCAGGCATTCGAAGATGGATGGTTGCGAACCGGCGATCTTGCAACCGCGCATCAAGATGGGTTTGTAACGATCTCGGGCCGCAGCAAGGACCTGATCATTTCGGGCGGCGTCAACATCCACCCGCAGGAAGTCACCGATTGCCTGTTGGAGTGCGATGGTGTCGCGGATGCGATTGCCTTTGGTCTTCCGCATGGCGTTTGGGGTGAACAGGTTGCGGCGGCCATTTGCGCCAGGCCAGGCGCCGGTTTGGACAGACACCAAATCCTTCAGTATTGCCTTGATCGGCTCGCGCCTCACAAAGTCCCGCGAATACTGACTTTTGTTGACTCACTTCCGCGCAACGCGGCTGGCAAGATCCTCGTGAAACAGCTCCGCGCCGAGTGCCAGGCCATGGATATGTCCAGAGGTTCGTCTTCAGAAGCAAGCCTTGCCGATCAGGTCATCGAGCAGGCATCCGAAGTCTTTGGGGTGTCTGCGGCCGACCTGAGCCTGCAGGCCGAACCGGCAACCACACCGGGTTGGGACAGTTTCGCGCATCTGACCCTGATCACTGCTCTTGAGGCGCGCTTCGATCTGACATTCAGTGCGCAGGAAATCCTGCGGGTAGACAGCCTGTCTCACCTCGTCGACTTGCTCGTGGCGCGACAGAGCCGTGTACCTGAAGGTCAAGCCCTGACCGTCCAATGAGCTTTCTCACCGTCAATTGGATCATCTGGATCTGTTTTACGATCGGTGTGTATTGGTCAGCTCCCCGCGCAGCACGACCATGGGTGCTGATGGGATTGTCGATTTCGTTCATGCTGGTCAATGACCCTTTGTCCGCAGGTCTGCTGGTTGGTGCCTGGGTGGTAACCGCCATCGGCATCACCATTCCCCGCCTGACATCTGTCTCGCTTGGATTGGCAATTGGGATCCTCGTGCTTGCGCTTGCCGGTTTCAAGATCAGTTCCATTGCGGCAACCGATACCTTTATGCAGGACGTGGGAATTCCGCTTGGCCTTAGCTATTATACGTTCCGGTGCCTGCATGTGCTTATCGAGCGCTACAAGGGTACGCTGGGAGAGGTGAGCCTTCGCGACCTGTCAAGCTATCTGTTCTTTATTCCGACTTTCGTCATTGGCCCAATCCATCGCATCAACACGTTCCTTCGAGATCAAAAGCGTCAGCATTTCAACCTGAAGATCTGCCTTGAGGGCGGCGAACGGATTGTATTGGGCTATTTCAAGATTGTTGTTCTGAGCAATTTTCTGATCGAATTCATGTTCGGTCAGGTAATTGAGAACATTTCGGTGGGCAACCCGGGCCTTGCCGCGTATCTCACCATTGTGCAGGACGGGCTTAACATCTACCTGCAGTTCTCTGGGCATAGTGACGTGGCAATCGGTTTTGCGGCGGCAATCGGGTTTCGGGTTATCGAGAATTTCGATCGCCCCTATCTGCAACCGAATATCTCAGCCTTTTGGCGATCCTGGCATATTTCACTGTCACAATGGTGCCGCGAGTATGTCTATGGGCCCATTGTCGCCAGAACGCGAAGCCCGGCCTTGGGCGCCTTGACGACCATGCTGATTATCGGGCTTTGGCACGAGATTTCCCTTCGATATCTATTGTGGGGTGCGTTTCATGCCCTTGGTATAATTATCTGGCAAAAGTACCAGGGGTTCTCAGCGAATTATTCGACGCAGAACACGGTAATATCAGGTCAACTTGCGCATATCCTGAGCGTCATTATCACCGTTCATTTCGTCTGGTTCAGTTTCATCATTCTGACCACGCCGGAGTTAAGTCAAATTCCGGAAAGATTTCTACTTGGAGGATCGAATTGACTCCGTTTCGCAATCAAGAACAAGTACAGGATTTCCTTTCTCGCCCCCGTGTTCGTTTGCTGGTGGTCATGGTCATGCTTGTCGCAATTTTTCTGTGCCTCGACTCTCCTGAGGCGCCGTTTATCTATGGTAATCTTTAGGTGTTTTTCGTGAATGAGCGTCGTCAAGAAATCATGTTCGGAGCCGCAGTTCTTCTAATACCGATTGCGTTTTTTCTAGGTGTGGAATCGGTCGCGCGGCTTTATTGGTGGAATAAGGATATTCCGTTTTCCTGGGGCGGCCTTGCCGAAGCAACGGCGGCAACCCCCGGTCTCGCGCCGTATCGGTTCCGGCCTGGCAGTTCTTTTGAGAATATCGAGATGAATGCGCTTGGTTTGCGCGGGCCGGAACTCAAAAGCGCACGCGACGCCAAGCTTCGGCGGATCGCTTTCCTGGGCGACAGCCTGGTTTTTGGCGCGGAATTGATGGAACCCGAAACACTCCCCGCGCAAGTGGCGGCAAAGGCCAATGATGCAATGCCGGGATGCCAGTTCGAATATGTTTCGTTCTCTGGCCCGGCCTATTCCCTGAGCTTCATTGCCCAACACTGGCCAGATGTCCGGGCATCTGTCGAACCTGATCTGACTTTTGTGATTTCCGGCTCCGCAAGCGAGGCACTGGCCACGCGCACGGGCAGGTTTGCCACCGGATCAGACGCGATAGAACGCAAGCTGCGCAATCTGTTTCTAGCGCCCGAATTCATCGATGCGGTGCGCCGGCGACTGTCACCCATTCGAATACTGACACCGGGTCGCGAAGACGCGACGGAATATGATGAAGAGCTGGAGCGAAAGCTGCAGGATATGCAGCGGACCCTTGCCGGGCTGGACCCGTCGCAGAATGTCATTGTTGTCGGGCATCGAGGCACGGTTGATGATACCGCGCCGGCGAAAGAGCTGCGTGAAACCACCCGACACCTCAGGCAATTCACCGGATTGAAATCCCCAGAGGCGGCAGCGGATGTCGTGGCCCGTACCATTGCCGCCATGCGAG
>JABDPD010000212.1 GCA_013042895.1 Boseongicola sp.
CGGCCATTGGCCGCATCGCGCTGTCCTTTGATTTGGACGAGGAGGTATCAAACAAGTCTGCCATATGCGGCCAAGGCTACGCCCCTGCCGCGCTGGCGAAAAGCCCAATCTGTTAGTGCAGTTTCGAGGCCAGCGCGATGTTGATACAAACCGAGCGATCACCGTCATCGGTCTCAATCACCCGCCCGGCAGGCTGGCAATCAATCCCGGTCCGACGCGCCAGACGCGGAGAATGCTCAGGCACAATCCCGACCAGGGACGTCGCCCCAAAATTCCGCGCCGCACGCACCATCTCGTCAATCAATGCGCACTGTACCCGCAGACGCAGCTTGGCCGGAACCGCATCCGAAACAAACACGCGGCTCGATTCCCAGATGTGCGAAGCAACCGGCGCCTCTTCAAACAATAAATCCTGTGGCAGACTATCAAGCAATCCATTCTGCGCATCGCGGATCATATAGGAGTAAATCCCACACTTGGCCGTCGTTGGCGTCAGGCGCACACCGGCCAGTACCCGGCCAAACTCGTGTACCGCGACCCAACGGCTCGCTGGTGTGTCGTACTGGTCGTACTCCATTCCGTCCGCCTCAGGCAGATCCCAGTTCTTGTGTTCAATGAATGTCTTATGACGCGCGCGCAGCATGTTTGCGAACAGTTCACCGTGGTTGTGCATGTTTTCAAAAGAGAGAGTCGTAACTTGCATTGGAAGTGCCTCCAGTCAGGGTTGGTTAAAAAACCTGATAGGAAACGAGATCCACTTAGAGCAGTTGGTATTCCCGAGCCTTCTTGAGTGCCTGAGCCGTCGTACGCGCCCCCAATCGGACACGCGCCGATTGAAGTCTGGCCTTGAATGCACTCTCAGAAATCCCGAGTTTTGCTGCCGCGGCAGTATGCCGGTCCCCATCAGCTAGCAAACGCAACGCTTCTTTTTGAGCGCGCGTTAACTCCGTCGGGGGTGCAGCCGCACTGTGCAAATCGTGTACGATCTTCACGGTTTCGGCGATTTCGTCATCGGTAAATTCTCGATCGTCTCGTGCAATACCAACGATCGTGCGTGACGTAATCGGCCCGTGTGAAACCACAGCCCCATATGTCAGCCCGTGATCGCGAGCTTGCCCGAGAATGTTGAAGGGATCCGGAAGTCGGATCGCACTCCACCGCGTAGATCCCTTGCCACCCAGCCCCCAGAAAACAAGGGGGTCACGCAAGGCATACGCATTCTCATCATAAATCTTAGTCCACGCGTCGTCATAAGTTCGCATGTAGATCATTGGCGACGCAAAGCGGATATGGAGACCTGCCGAAAAACCCTTAGGCGAGATCCGCGCCAGCGCATCGAAACCTTCCTCGAGACCAGGGCGCCGCGCGTCGCTTGACGCCGGCGCCTTGTGTAAAGTCTCGTAAGTCTCATTATCGCGCCACATATGGACAGCTACCTTCGTTTTCTTCGCCCGCACCCCTGCGTCGGCTGACGATCATTCCTCACCATACCCACGTCGATCGGTAAGGTCATGCCAGACTTGTCCTTATAGACAGGTTGTTTCCTTTCTAGTCAACTTTAAAGTGTATTTGACCATCAACACTCTCCGAAGGATTTAGTCATGACAAAAGCGGTATTATGGAGCGATCTGATGGGCACCATACCTGTAGATGCGAAAAAGGAACTGGAACAATTCCTATATTTCAGCGAGTTACGCACCGGAGAGCCTGATCTTGCTGAGCGACGCCTCTTGGAAACCCTTTCGATAACCGTCGCGAAACGACGTAACGTCAACTAAAACGAAAAAGGGCTGCCAATGGCAGCCCTTCCCTATCAAACCTGTTCTGGTTCTTATTCTTCAGCGGCTTCTTCTTCCGCAACCCGTGCCCGGTCAGCAGCACCCTTAGCATCTACGTCGCGGTCAACAAGCTCGATGATCGCCATCGGCGCCATGTCACCATAACGGAAACCGGCTTTCAGAACGCGGGCATAGCCACCCTGACGCTCAGCGTAGCGCGGGCCAAGCACGTCAAAAAGTTTCGCCACATAGGCGTCCTGCTTCAGCTGCGACGCAGCCTGACGACGCGCGTGCAGATCTCCGCGCTTGCCCAGCGTGATCAGCTTGTCAATGATGCGCTTGAGTTCTTTTGCCTTAGGCAAAGTTGTTTTGATTTGCTCATGTTCGATGAGCGAGCCAGCCATGTTTGCAAAAAGCGCCTTGCGGTGCTCATGAGTGCGGTTCAGGCGGCGATAGCCTCGTGCGTGACGCATGTGTCTTCTCCAAATGTGTGCCCTCTACGGGCGGTTTTACTTTGTCTGGCCGGCGATGCGTGTCACCGACTCTCCTTGGGGCGAATGCCCGGTCGTCAATGGCGGGCGCCTGAACGCCCGCCTGTCAAAGATCAAAACTGATCTTCGAATTTCTTAGCCAGATCTTCGATGTTCTCCGGCGGCCATTCCTCGACGTCCATGCCAAGGTGCAGACCCATTCCGGACAGCACTTCCTTGATCTCGTTCAGCGACTTGCGGCCGAAGTTCGGCGTGCGCAGCATCTCTGCTTCGGTCTTCTGAATAAGATCGCCTATGTAGACGATGTTGTCGTTCTTCAGGCAGTTTGCCGAACGCACCGAC
>JABDPD010000226.1 GCA_013042895.1 Boseongicola sp.
CCGTAAACCCTCGCATAAGATTAGCAAGCGAGCCACTTCTTGCGGGTCGCCCCTGCACGGGTTACATGGTCCGCGTTCTAGGATGGAGAGACCGCTCGATGTCGATCGACACAGAAACTGCTCGCCGCGTGGCTAAGCTTGCCCGCATCAAGGTCGAAGACGCTGATCTGCCCGCTTTGGCGCAGGACTTTAACCGGATTCTCGGCTTTGTTGAGCAGTTGAATGAGGTTGATGTCGAGGGTGTTGAGCCGATGACGTCTGTAACTCCAATGCGCCTGAAACGGCGCGATGATGTGGTCACCGATGGCAACCAGCAGGACAAGGTTTTGGCGAATGCGCCTGACGCGCGCGAAGGCTTTTTTGCGGTCCCGAAAGTGGTGGAGTAAGAGATGAGCGAATTGAACGCACTGACCATTGCCGAAGCGCGCGACAAATTGCGGGCTGGTGACGTGACATCTGTTCAGCTGACCGAGGCTTGTTTGAAGGCGGCTGATGAGGCGCAGGCTTTGAATGCCGTTGTTCATTCCACCCCAGAGATAGCATTTGAACAGGCCAAGGCTGCGGACAAGCGCATTTCGGCGGGTGATGCGCCTGCCATGTGCGGTATTCCGTTGGGAATCAAAGACTTATTCTGCACCAAAGGTGTGGCCAGTCAAGCCGCGAGCGGCATTCTTGAGGGCTTTAAGCCTGAGTATGAGTCTACCGTGACAACTCAGCTTTTCGATGCCGGTGCCGTAATGATTGGCAAGCTCAATATGGATGAGTTTGCGATGGGCTCGTCCAATGAAACCAGCGTCTACGGCAACGTAATCAACCCTTGGCGCCGCGATGGCGACGAGACGGCACTGACACCTGGAGGCTCATCCGGGGGGTCGGCTTCGGCTGTTGCGGCGGACCTTTGTTTGGCGGCGACAGGGACTGACACCGGCGGGTCCATTCGACAGCCTGCGGCCTTTGTTGGCATCACTGGGATGAAGCCGACGTATGGCCGGGTGTCGCGTTGGGGTGTGGTAGCCTTTGCGTCTTCACTCGATCAGGCCGGGCCAATGGCAAAGTCGGTGCGGGATTGTGCAATCATGCTCGAGGCGATGGCGGGGCATGACCCGAAAGACTCGACTAGTGCAGAGCTCGCGGTGCCCAACTTTGAGGCAATGCTCACGGGTGAGGTCAAGGGCCAGACTATTGGTATTCCAAAAGAATACCGGATGGATGGGATGCCTGAAGAAATCGAGACCTTGTGGGCCGAAGGGCGCGCGATGCTCGAAGATGCAGGTGCAAAGATCGTTGATATATCGTTGCCTCACACGAAGTATGCGCTTCCTGCTTATTACGTCGTTGCGCCTGCCGAGGCGTCTTCGAACCTCGCGCGGTATGACGGTGTCCGTTATGGGCACCGCGCTGCGCTGGGACAAGGTGATGGCATTAATGAGATGTATGAAAAATCCCGCGCCGAGGGGTTTGGCGACGAGGTGAAACGTCGTGTGATGATCGGAACTTACGTGCTTTCGGCAGGTTTCTACGATGCGTACTACAACCGCGCACGTCGGGTCCGGGCCCTCATCAAGAAGGACTTTGAGGATGTGTTTGCCGCTGGGGTCGACGCTATCCTGACGCCTGCCACGCCATCGTCGGCCTTTGCTTTGGGCCAAGAGTTCGATGATCCGGTTCAGATGTATCTGAACGACGTCTTTACGGTGACTGTAAACCTTGCAGGCCTGCCGGGCATTGCGGTACCTGTCGGGCTCGACAAACAGGGGCTTCCAATGGGGCTTCAGTTGATCGGTAAGCCTTGGGAAGAAGGTGCGTTGATGAACGTCGCGCAGGCGCTTGAAGACCGTGCAGGCTTTGTTTCCAAGCCGTCGAAATGGTGGTAAGCTGCTGCAAAACGTCCATTCAAAATGGCAGAGCAGCAGATGATCAAACGAATTATGACCTTTGGTACGGCGGCATTTTTGACCGCCTGTGGTGCCCAAGTTCCTGATAGCAACCCCAATTCGGGCGTGGGCTTCAGCGACTATGACGCGTTTTCAACGGAACGCGCACGTCGTGACGCGGAACTTCAAGCCATGCGTCCGCGTCCAATTCCAGGTGGACAGGCAATTGCCGCCGAAACTCTGACGGTGCTTGAAACCGGTCGTCCAATTGGCGGTCAGTCGCCGGTTGGCGGTGTCGGTGGATCGACTGCTCAGGGTACTTTAGGGACCTCAA
>JABDPD010000216.1 GCA_013042895.1 Boseongicola sp.
GCCTCAACCTCGTTATGCGCGTCACGGACCCTGGGATTGTCTGAAACATGTGGAGTTCCAACCTCCCACCAGGTGTGGCCCTCGGTCGTCCAGCCTTCATATGCGTCGACGTTCATCACGATGACTGAAGTCTTGTCCGCAGCCTTTGCGACCTTGAACGCATCGGCTAGCTGCTCGGGTGTGTCGGCGAAAACCGCGTTTGCACCCATGGACGCAGCATGTGCGACATAGTCGACTGAAAACGCATCCGGGATGGTCGGTGCGTCAGCAAGAAGGTTGTTAAAGCTTTCGTTGCCTGTGTTGTTTTGCAGTTTGTTGATGACAGCAAAGCCACCGTTATCCAAGACAAGCACGATCATCTTTTTCTCTGTTAAAACAGATGAATAGATGTCGGAGTTCATTAGCATATACGAGCCATCTCCGGTGAAGACGATCGTGTCTGCGTCAGGCTCCTGTTCGGATTGCGCGATTCGTGCGCCCCATCCGCCTGCGATCTCGTAGCCCATGCAGGAAAAGCCGAATTCGACGTCTACTGTGCCGACATCAAGCGTGCGCCAGTTGGCTGTTACCTCGGCGGGAAGTCCACCAGCCGCGGCGACGACGCGGTCGCGTTTATCGCAAAGCGCGTTCACAACGCCGATGGCTTGCGCATATGAATTTGGTCGGTTTCCGGGGCGAACGTTCTCGGCGACGTAGTCATCCCACTTCGCGCGCTCCGCCTTTGCAAACTCAACCCAAGCGGCAGGTGCCGTGTATCCGCTCATTCCGTCCGCCAACGCAGTCAGGCCCAGTTTTGCGTCTCCGACGACGGGTAGGGACATGTGCTTGCCCGCATCATGGCGGGCGGCGTTAACCGAGATAAATTTCGCGTCCTTCGAAAAGGCCGTCCAAGACCCGGTTGTGAAGTCCTGAAGTCGGCTGCCGACGGAAAGGATCACATCGGCCTTCTCAGCGACAGCGTTGGCACTGTCTGAGCCGGTGACTCCAACTGGACCGATATTCAGTGCGTGGTCATTAACCATGTTTGCGCGACCGGCGATGGTTTCTATCACTGGAATCTGGTGTGCCTCTGCGAAGGCAGTCATCTCCGCCACCGCACCAGAATACTGCACGCCGCCGCCTGCAATCATAACGGGGCGCTGCGCGGATTTCAGGAGGGCGATGGCATCTGCAACTTCATCAGAGTCCGGCGTAACTCGTCTTATTCTATGGGTTTTCTCTTCAAAGAAAGAAATCGGATAGTCATAGACCCACCCCTGTACATCTTGCGGAAGCGCTATGAATGCAGGACCGCAATCGGCGGGGTCGAGCATGGTTGCTAAGGCCGCTGGAAGGGATTGGATGACCTGTGCGGGATGCGTGATGCGGTCCCAGTATCGGGTGACGGCTTGAAAGCCATCGTTAAGACCCAAGGCTGGATTGTTGAAGTGCTCAAGTTGTTGGAGAACCGGATCAGGCAGGCGAGTGAGAAACGTGTCACCGCAGAGCATCAACATTGGCAACCGGTTCGCATGGGCTAAGGCTGCAGCGGTTAGAAGGTTCGCTGTACCGGGGCCAGCGGATGCGGTGCAGAACATGAACCGGCGGCGCAGATTGTATTT
The DNA here is from genome assembly GCA_013042895.1 of Boseongicola sp. Classification (GTDB taxonomy): domain Bacteria; phylum Pseudomonadota; class Alphaproteobacteria; order Rhodobacterales; family Rhodobacteraceae; genus Boseongicola. The sequence continues at coordinate 1,602 of JABDPD010000216.1, forward strand.
GGCGTAAGCAGCGGCGGCGAATCCCATGCCCTGTTCATTTTGCCCCCGATAAAGCGGTAGCGTTTCGCGGTGATCATAAAGCGCTTCGCCAAGGCAGGTGACGTTGCCATGGCCAAAGATCCCAAAACCGCCCCCGCATAAACGCTGGCGTTCTCCATCAATTTCAATGAATTGCGCATTAATATAGCGAATGATCGCCTGCGCCGTTGTGAGGCGAATTGTCTGGTCGCTCATCGGTGGGTCCTTCCCGAGAGGTTCGAAATTTGTCCGTTCCCGCACCAAGGTGCTTGACGGTATTGTCGCTTAGAAGATACCCGTGTTGCAACCGGTTGCAATGGATTTTTCGGGGACGGACCATGTCAGAAATAGGTGTCGGGATCATCGGTGGTGGCTACATGGGCAAAGCTCATGCTGTCGCTCATGCGTCGGTCGGAGCAGTTTTCAACACGCGCTTGCGTCCTCGACTTGAAATGGTTGCGGCCTCGTCCAAGGCTTCAGCCGAGCGTTATGCCAAGGCATTTGGGTTTCGCCGTGCGGCAGAAGATTGGGAAGAGTTGGTGCGCGATCCGGCGGTTGAAGCCGTTGTGATTGCATCGCCGCAGTCCACCCACAAGGCTGCCGCAGAGCTTGCCTTCTCGCTGGGAAAGCCGGTCTTTTGTGAGAAGCCTTTGGGTGCGTCAATCGACGACGCCGAGGCTATGGCC
>JABDPD010000023.1 GCA_013042895.1 Boseongicola sp.
GCTCTATATTTGCGCCATGAGTAAAAAAGAAAAAGCCGGAGCCAAAGACCTGTTCGCTTCGGAGCTGGGAAGGCTGGACAAGCGCATCGACGAGCTGGTGCTGGTTTGCGACCGTCTCAAGGAAGAAAATCGCTCGCTCCGACAGAAACAGGAAACTCTGATGTCGGAGCGCGCGGGACTCCTGCAGAAAAATGAGCAGGTCAGAGCCCGCGTTGAAGCCATGATCTCTCGTCTCAAGGCGATGGAGCACGGCTCGTGAGCGTCGCAAGGGTCAGCGTGCGGATTCTCGACAAGGAATATCAGATTGCCTGCCCGGTGGAAGAGAGAACCGCGCTTCTCGATGCGGCTGAGCTCTTAAATGCCCGAATGAAAGAAATCCGGGATTCCGGCAAAGTGGTGGGCCTCGATCGGATTGCTGTGATCGCCGCGCTGAATATCTCCAATGAGCTGATCGCAGAGCGCAACGAGGAAAAGGTTCCGGGCGAAGAGGTCAGCCTTAAAATCCGCGAAATTCGCGAGCGAGTAGAGAAAGCGGTCGGAAAAGGCAAACAGCTCGAATTCTGAACCAGTTCCGGCATTAGAAAGCATTTTTGGTTTAGACTGTCTCTGGCGTCTCCTGCGGTGTTCGCCAAGGGCCGGGATCCCTCGACCCTAATTACTAACCCAGGGGCGTGGTCCTGCTGGCGCAATTGTGGAAATCCGTTTTTTGCGGAGAGCCTTAAACGTCGCGGCCTGCCCCACCTGTTGCTCTGGTTCGAGAGCAATGGCCCAAAACGGCACATGCGGGAGACGCCACCTTTCTGAGTCGCGCCATTGACTGACAGCAAGCAAGAACAACAGCGGGCAAGAGCAAAACGGCTCAGAGCCGCGATGAATTCGGAGATGCGGGCAAAGGCTTCCGCCGCCATCACCCGGCACCTGCTCGAATGCGCTTGCTTCAGGAACGCGGACGTCATCGGTGCCTATCTCGCTTTTAATAATGAAGTCGACCTTCAGGCGCTGATTGAGCGTGCGCACGCGGACCAGAAAAAAGTCTTTGTGCCTGTAATAACTGAAGACCGACGGAACATGCTTTTCGCCCGCCTGCGGCCGGGCGCACACTTGCAGCTAAATCATTTCGGCATAGCGGAACCCGAAAGCCGCAACCGTGAGTTTCTGGAAGCAAGGGAACTGCATTCGGTTTTTGTACCGGTCGTCGCGTTTGACAGCTCAGGCAACCGACTGGGTATGGGCGCAGGATTCTATGACCGCGCATTCGCTTTTCGCCGCAACCCGGGGGCCGCCAGGTTTCCGAAGTTATGCGGCGTTGCATTCGACTGTCAGCGGGTATCGAAAATCGAACACAAGAAATGGGATGTGCCTCTGGACTTGATTGCAACCGAGAACGGAGTAGATGATGTGCAGCGAAAAGGCATTGAAGGCTAAGCGGAGAAAGCAGTGGCATTTTGGTTATTGAAGTCAGAACCGGAGGAATTCAGCCTCGCTGATCTTTTTGCGCAAAATCAGCGCAAAAGTTGCTGGGATGGGGTGAGAAATTACCAGGCAAGAAACATGCTCCGGGACGAATTTAAGAAGGGAGACCTGGCTTTTTTCTATCATTCCAACTGCGCCGAGCCCGGCATCGCAGGCATAGTCGAGGTAGTAAGGGAAGCGTACCCCGATCACACAGCATTTGATCCTGCACACGCACACTTCGCCGCCAAGAGTGACCCCGAAAACCCGCGCTGGTTTATGGTCGACGTTCGCTACAAGCGCAAACTAAAAAGGGTAGTAACCCTAAAAGAACTGCGTAACTACGCGGATTCCAGCCTTTCTGAGCTTTTGCTGCTTCGCCGCGGAAACCGACTCTCGGTAATGCCGGTGAAAAAACGCGAGTGGGATTTTATTGTCGGCCTTGAGAAAAAAGCGCGCCCTGTCGACGGTTAAGCGAGGTCCGGACATTCCCTTTTCGGGGTGCCCGTATCACCCCCGAGTGACTCAAAATTTAAGTCGACACGTTCCGCCTGGCGCGCCGCGCCGCTGACAAGAACCCCTTGCCGTCGAGGGGTGCTTAAAGATTGTTGACTTGCTGGAATTTCGCATTTTGTTGTATATAGTAAATTCGACTTACCCCGACACGGAGAAACGAGATGGCTGCAAGAAAGAAGGCATCGAAAAAGAAACGCTCTGCCAAGAAGAAAAAGGTAGTGCGTAAACGTAAACCCGCCGCCAAGCGCAAGGTCGCCAAGAAGAAGACCAAGCGTAAGGCTGCGAAGAGGAAAACCGCCAAGCGCAAGACGAAGCGTAAGACGAAGAAAAAAGCCGCCAAGCGCAAGACGAAGCGTAAGACGAAGAAAAAGGCCGCCAAGCGCAAGACGAAGCGTAAGACGAAGAAAAAG
>JABDPD010000229.1 GCA_013042895.1 Boseongicola sp.
AAATCATACAGGCGCTGAAAAAGGCAAAGACAACCAACCCACTGATTTTGCTCGATGAGATCGACAAGATGGGGCAGGATTTCCGGGGCGATCCGGCGTCGGCGATGCTTGAGGTTCTCGATCCTGAGCAGAATGGCACGTTTGTGGACCACTATCTGGAGGTTGAGTACGACCTGTCGAACGTGATGTTCCTCACAACGGCGAACTCTTACAACATGCCGGGGCCTTTGCTGGACCGGATGGAGATCATTCCACTGGCGGGTTACACCGAGGACGAGAAACGCGAGATCGCCAAGCAGCATCTTTTGGCCAAGCAGGTTAAGAACCACGGCTTGAAACCATCAGAATTTGAGCTGACGGATGAGGCGTTGAACGAGATGATCCGCACTTACACGCGTGAAGCTGGTGTGCGGAACCTCGAGCGTGAGATCGCGAAACTGGCGCGCAAGGCCGTGACCAAGATCGTACGCAAGGTCGAGGAGAAGGTCGTCGTGACACCGGAAAACCTTGAGGAATTCCTCGGGGTTAAAAAGCACCGTTACGGACTGGCGGAAGCGACAGATCAAATTGGCGTTGTGACCGGATTGGCTTGGACCAGCGTTGGCGGCGATCTTTTGCAGATCGAAGCGCTCCGCTTGCCCGGAAAGGGTCGCATGAAGACCACCGGTAAGCTCGGCGATGTCATGAAAGAGTCGATTGATGCAGCTTCTTCTTACGTGCGTTCGATTGCGCCTGAGATCGGGGTGAAACCTCCCAAATTCGACACGATGGATATTCACGTTCACGTGCCGGACGGAGCGACGCCAAAGGACGGGCCTTCGGCTGGTCTCGCTATGGTGACGTCGATTGTTTCAGTGTTAACGCAGATCCCTGTGAAGAAGGATATCGCAATGACCGGTGAGGTTTCCTTGCGCGGCAATGCGATGCCAATCGGTGGGTTGAAAGAAAAGCTCCTTGCAGCGCTTCGGGGTGGAATCAAGACAGTATTGATCCCTCAGGAGAACGAAAAGGACCTCTCGGAGATCCCGGACAACGTGAAGGAAGGGCTGGACATCATTCCTGTAAAGCATGTGAGCGAAGTGCTCAAACACGCGCTTGTGGAAGTGCCGGAAGCGATCGAATGGGATGAGGCTGCGGAAGAAGCGGCGGCGGCTCAACGAGCGCTTGAAGCGCGCAGCGGTGGAACGGGGGCGGTTACGCATTAGGCGATCACGTTCAGAATCGAGAAAGGGCGCGCTGATTAGCGCGCCCTTTCTTGTTGGTTGACGTGGAAGTGGATTAGCCGTCCAGAAATCCAGCGGCCATAAGGGCCATAGTCACCAGTGGCATGATCATGTCGGCGGTCGAGCCCGAAGATGCGGTTGATTCTTCAACGATAATTTCTGGCGCCATCACTACGTCGTCTTCCAATGGAGCGTCGAGACCTCCAGCGCTTGCAGTCGTCGCCATCATTGCTGCTATTGCGAAACCAGCAAATGTCTTTTTCATTTCGAATTCCTGATTGGTACTGAGCACCGAAATCCTCGGCGTCATGTTCATTACGCGCAAGGTCGCGCATGGCCCCACCCCGGAACCAATGGGCGCCACGTATAACAGGTGATCAGCGGCGAAAAGATGTATCGTTACGTCACGGCAACGTCGGTGGTTCCTCGCAACCCTTATGTTGCGAGGATGAGGGCCGCATCGTTTCAAGGCCATGGTCCTCACCTACCAATTCTCTTGCCTTCGCTCTTCGTTTGTCGCAGGCCTTTCGCCCACAGAACAGGGCGAAAAATTGAAGAACCTTCCAGAGATTTACATTATGCGCCACGGCGAAACCATTTGGAATCGCACAGGTAGGTGGCAGGGATCATTGGATTCTGAATTGACGGTCAAGGGCAAGGCTCAGGCGACCAGCATGGGCGAAGCGCTCCGCCTGGCTGGTGTCTCAAGTGCGACACATCTGGCTTTGACGAGCCCACAAGGGCGTGCCGAAGCGACAGCAAAGCGTGCTCTTCAGCCATTAGGACTAGTCGCCGAGTTCTGCGATGATTTACGCGAGATTGAAATCGGAGAGTGGACTGGTCTGACGCTCGAAGACATGCAAGCCGGTTGGCCTGATCTTGAGGTTAAGGACTGGCTGGATGTCTACGCGAAAGCTCCAGGCGGTGAGGGCTTTGAGGCAGTATGGGAGCGGGTCGGGCGAGTGCTTGAAATGCTGAAAAAACCCACTGTCCTCGTGACCCATGGCATCACATCGCGCATACTACGGACGCGCGCCATGGGACTTGGTCTGGAAGATTTAACAAAGCTTCCGGGTGGACAGGGGGTCATCCAACACATTCGCGACGGCGTGCACCGTACGATCTAGGTTTAGAAGCGGCGAGGCGCTCGTATTGTTCGGCGAGGTGTTGGGTTTCGATCTCGCGGCGAACGTCCTGGCATAATGGGCCACAGGGTTCGTGTCTCTGAAATGGGGAGAGCATCACCATAATTCCGGCTTCCCCAACTGCCGCCTATGATGAGGAAGTCCCACGTCTTTTGCTAGGTGCGGATCACGCAAGATCGCATCCATCTTGCGTGACGTCTGGCGGCGTTTCATTGTCTTGTCGAGTCGACGGTTCATCCGGTGCAGTACATGGGTCATTAAAAGTATTTCCTCTTGATTCGATTTCCTTATCCATTGAAGCTACGACCTCAAGTGTACTTTAGGTAAAGTGGCTTTTTTGATAAGAGGAGAAAGCTGATGGTCAAGATCAGCGACCTAAGCGTAGGTGAAATGGCCAAACGCGCAGGGGTGCCTGTCTCAACGTTACACTTCTACGAGGCGGAAGGGCTGATCGAAAGTTGGCGGACCTCTGCCAACCATCGACGCTATGATCGACGTGAGCTGCGTCGCGTTGCCATCACGCGTATCGCCCAGAGTGTTGGTGTGCCGCTTTCAGACATCAAAGAGGTTTTGGACAGTATACCGCGCACTAAGGCGGTCAGCGCTAGAACATGGTCTAAGGCGGCAGCGCCATGGCAAGCACTTCTTGAAGAGCGAATTGAGCTTATGACCCGGCTGCGCGATCAGATGGGGTATTGCATTGGCTGTGGCTGTCTGTCGCTTGAAACTTGTCCGCTCTACAACGGTGCTGATCGCTTAGGCGAAAATGGCCCCGGTGCGCGCCGTTGGGTCGGTTCGAGCGAGGAAAAAGCTGAGATTTAGCAGATGTTGAAATCGAAGGTCTTGCGTTTTTCTCGAACGGATTGTAGGACGCCGCAATCGGGTGATTAGCTCAGTTGGTAGAGCGCTTCGTTTACACCGAAGAT
>JABDPD010000234.1 GCA_013042895.1 Boseongicola sp.
GCTCCAACCTGCTCGATATAGCCTGCCGACAAGACCACAATCCGGTCAGCGAGCGTCATCGCCTCAACCTGATCGTGCGTCACATAGATCATCGTGGATTCCGGCAGGCTTTCCTTCAGCTTGGCGATTTCGATACGGGTTGCGACACGAAGTGCGGCATCAAGGTTTGAAAGCGGTTCGTCAAACAGGAAAACCTTTGGATCGCGACAGATGGCTCGGCCAATGGCAACCCGCTGGCGCTGTCCGCCGGACAGTGCTTTGGGAAGCCGATCCAGATAGGGCCCCAACTGTAATATTTCGGCGGCCTCAGCGACGCGCCGCTCGATTTCCTCGTTCGATGCCTTGGCGATTTTCAAACCAAACGACATGTTATCGTAGACCGTCATATGCGGATACAGCGCGTATGTCTGGAACACCATTGCAATGCCGCGTTGCGACGGCGGCACTTCATTGACCCTTTGGCCATCGATTTCCATCACACCACCGGTGATGGATTCAAGACCGGCTATCATGCGCAGCAAGGTGGACTTGCCACAGCCGGACGGTCCGACAAAGACGATGAACTGGCCTTGGTCTATTTCCAGATCAACACCGTGGATAACCTGAGTGCTGCCATAGGCCTTGCGAATGTCTGTGAGCTTCAACGCGGTCATGATGCGCCTCCATCGTTTTCTTGTTTGCGAGCAAAATAGCTACCAAATGGCGGCAGATTGATTTTACCGTTTTCGAGAGTTCCCCTTTCACCAGGGGAAGAGAGTTGCTGGAATGCGGGTGAACACGCATCGATTGATTGCGGGTGTTCACTCAGATTGATGGCGATGAACATGGTCACGCCGTTGTGGCTGCGTTCAAGCGCAAGCACATCTTCATGATCACCAATGAACCGTGTGGCTCCCTTGGCAAACTCCGGATATTTGCTGCGGAAAGACAAAGCCGCGCGGTAATGTGTAAGGATGGCTTCCGCATCGCCTTCCTGACGATCCGCTGCCGTTTGCAGATGCTCTTCGGGAATGGGCAACCATGGCTTTCCATCGGTGAATCCACCGTTGGGTTCATTGTGGCTCCAGACCATGGGCGTCCGGCAACCATCGCGCCCCTTGAAGTTGGGCCAGAACCGAATGCCATAGGGATCTTGCAACGCTTCAAATGGCACCTCGGCCTCATCAAAGCCCAGTTCCTCTCCCTGAAAGATACACACAGAACCACGCAAAGAAAGGATCAGCGTCAGCACCATTTTGAGCAAGCCGTCGCGATCCTCGACATCGTTTGTCCAGCGGCTTGAATGCCGCATCACATCATGGTTTGAGAACGCCCAGCAGGCCCATCCGTCGGCCGCCTTGTCTTCGAATTCACCGATAACGCCGCGTACGAAATGCGCAGTTGGGCGACCACCGGTCAGAAAGTCAAAGGCGTAGCACATGTGAACGTGTTCATCACCGCTTGTATATTGCGCCACAATCTCCAGTCCGCGCTCTGCGTCGCCCACTTCGCCCACTGCCGCAGAACCGGGATACCGGTCCAGCAGGGCGCGAAAGCGCTTGAGGAAATCCAGGTTTTCCGGACGGCTCTTGTCGTACAGATGGTGCTGGTGATTGTAAGGATTGACCGCCGGCGCAATGGAGGAATTGCGATCTTCCGGCGGCAAGGGCGGATTGTCTTCAAGGCCCTGGCTATGCACGTAGAAATTAACCGTATCCAGCCGGAAGCCGTCGACCCCGCGGTCCAACCAGAATTGCACGGTGTCCAGCAACGCATCCTGGACATCTTGATTGTGGAAGTTCAGGTCCGGCTGCGTCGACAGGAAATTGTGCAGATAGTATTGGCAGCGGGTGGAATCCCACTCCCATGCCGAACCACCAAAGATGGACAGCCAGTTATTGGGGGGCGTTCCATCGGGCTTGGCGTCAGCCCAGACATACCAGTCGGCCTTTGCATTGTCCTTGCTTGAGCGGCTCTCAATAAACCATTCATGCTGGTCTGACGAGTGCGATATCACCTGGTCGATCATGACTTTGAGCCCAAGCCGATGGGCTTCGAC
>JABDPD010000217.1 GCA_013042895.1 Boseongicola sp.
CTTTGCGCCTTATCAGTAGTTATAACCAAACCGAGGTCGAAGACCTCGTCGACACCACCCGCAAGAACCAGTCGCTGGGTGCAGGTGTAACTACCGAAATGAATACTGGCCTTGAGGTGACTGCCGAACTCACGTTGGACTCCGCCGAAACCCTCAACGGCGCAACGGTCATTAGTGAAGACGATGGCCTTGGTCTGAGCTTCGGCGTTGTTCAACCGCGACCTGACGGGCAAATCGAAGCCTCGCTTTCAAGCCGCATCGACAACAGCGGCCGCAGAACGAGCGCTAGCCTCACCCGCAGCTTTGATCTGCCTGCAGGCGCATTGACACTTTCTCTGGGCGTTGTTGATCAGGAAGACGAAGATCTCGAGCTTACAACGCGCGTCGGATACACGCGCGAAACAGCCAGCGGAACGCTTACTGCAAACCTCGTGCAAAGCCCTTCAACGAACGATGGCGAAGCCTTCCTGAATACGTCGGTTGGTTTGGGTTATCAGGCACCGATAAATTCAGTTTCTTCCTGGGCCGCTGATTTCTCCTACGGCACCGCGGCTGAATTCGGAGCCAGTGACGGAGACGCGCGGACGTCTGCGGGTGTCCGATACTCGCGTGAATTGAATACTGACTGGTCGCTTAATGCCGGATTGCGCCACGTTCGCATTTCAGAGGACGGTGCGGATTCTCGTTCGTCCAATACACTATTCGTGAATGTTGGCCGCGATTTCTCATTTGGGTTCTAGTCACCGTTTTCGAGGCCTCCCGTGAACGGACCTGCGCATGAACCTAGTCCGCAAAGCGCAGCTAAGAAACCTGTAAGATACAAAGCGATCTACTTCCTGATCGCCCTTTATTCTCTAGTCGAACTCACATTGGTCGCTGGAGATCTAGGACTTCTCGGCATCTCCCGTTTCAGATCAACGGCTTACGAGTTCGGAGGCTTTTGGCCAGGCCTTTTGTCCGACTGGAGCCCCAACTATGCAGCGCAGCCTTGGATGATGTTTTTCACCTATGGCTTTTTGCACAGTGGATTAACCCATCTGGTCGTGAATATGATAACGCTCGCATCCGTCGCACCGATTGTTCTGGACCGTGTCGGGCACTGGAAAGGCGCGCTCATCTATACCCTTTCAATTCTTGGTGGTGCGGCGGGATTCGCTTTGCTGAGCGATAGTTTTCGTCCCATGGTCGGCGCATCCGGAGCACTCTTTGGCTTGGTCGGTGCTATCCTTGCGTGGGAATACGTTGATCGCTTCACGTTCCGCGCAAGGATGTGGCCGGTTATCCGAGCCGTTGGATTCCTAATCATTTTGAATTTCGTATTGTACTTCGCCATGGACCGATTGCTCGCCTGGGAGGCGCACTTGGGTGGATTTCTGGCCGGTTGGGTCGCAGCACTGCTTGTTGATCCAAGAAGCCGTGATCTGGAAGGGATCCCCGATTAAAGAACGGAACCTAGATACACCGCTTCGGTGCGCTCGAAATCCGCGTCTCTTTCAATGTCTTGCGACGTCTCAATCGACATTTCAGTCAAAAGGATGCGACCACTCACACCCCCATTTTTGCAAGAACCAATCCAGGCCAAAAACACAAACCGCGTCAATCGGCTTCCAAACCGGAGGCAAGGATTGACGGTTTAAGAAACAATGCTCCCCCTCACGGAGTGGCTCAAACGCGTCCCTAACGCGAACCCCTGCTCTGCCGCACGCCGCCACAAGGGACCTCCGGCGAAGTCACGCGTGCTTTTTCCGGGCGCGCCAGAATCGTTGCTGATCGGGATTTGGCCAAGGGTCATCTGAGAGAAGAAAACAACATCTGGGGACGTCGACGAGGCTCCGGAGAGATCTCGGATTATGACTTTACCAAGGTAGTGGGAGAAGGCTCACGCACGCGGCTCCCCAAAAAAACACGCAACTCAAGTGGTCTGATCTGGCCTGACCGGATAATCCAGAAGCGCTTCGTACCTAGGACCGTCTGATCGCAAGTGTGACCGCCAAAGAGTTAAGGCATATGGCTGAAAGGACGGAAGCTCAAACCGGCCTATGCCTTCAATAAAGCGCGCGACCGCGCTAGAATCGACGGTGTCGCTCGCAAATCGCGTTAGCGTTACATGGGGGATAAAGCGACGGTTCGGAACGTCAAAGCCCACGTTTCGGGCAGCATTGGAAAGTCGGCGTTGGAGGTTTTCCAGTTCGGGTTGTGGCCTGACTGCGGCCCAGACAGCGCGTGGGTTTGCTCCGCCAAACTGTCCCAATCCGCTAAACCGAATCTCGGGCGATACCAACCTCATGCCATTCAATGCCAGATCAAGCTCATCGACCATTCGATCTGAGGCATCGCCGAGGAATGTGAGCGTCAGATGGAAATTGTCCCATGGAACAGCCCGCCCCGGCGGAAGCCTGTTCTGTAATCCAGCCAGACCGTTACGCTGCAAATCCGGGATCGCGATCCCCAAAAACAATCGCATCAAACCCAATCCTTCATTCGATCGCAAAGCTTATCCAGCCGGCCCTTGACGTCTGCCTTAATCGCTCCCTCGCGCGGTTCATCACAAAGAGTAGTAAACCAATGCTCGGGGGGATTCTTCCCGGCAGCTCTGCCGGGCCACACTAGTTCCCGCATCACCGCTTCGGCATCGGCGGGCAAACGGTCAGGAAAACTTTCCCCTAACAACGTCCCCCAAACACCCGTCCAAAGCCGTCCAACACTCCAAGGGTTATAGCCTCCTCCACCAAGAACGAGATACCGAGGCGCCATGCCATTCAACGCATCTACAATCGCCCAATGCGCATTGTTGGAGAGCGTGAGGCGCGACATGGTGTCTTCTGTCACCGCGTCCGCGCAACATT
>JABDPD010000242.1 GCA_013042895.1 Boseongicola sp.
AATTTGCATGGGAATCCACGGTCGGCGAGCAGAAAGCCAAGAACGTCCACGTCGGCGGCGGCAAGCCACGCGAGGACTTCGTAGAAATGCGCGAGACCCGCGATGCATCACTTGGAATGCCAAAGCTGATTGTACCGTCTCTTCAAGTAAACATGCGCGCCGGTAACATGCCCGAACCCGACGACAAGGGGGACGTGTTCTTGAAAATCCCCGTAAACAAACTCTAAACTCGGAAACCAAAACAATGCCACAAGACTGGTTACTTGGCCTTCTCGGCGGAGCCTTGATCGGCCTCGCTGCAGCAGCTTATCTCTTAATCAACGGGCGCGTCATGGGGGCCTCTGGTATCATCGGCTCGCTCGTTGACCGAACAGCCCGTGAAAACGCGCGCGAGCGCATCGCCTTTCTCGCGGGCCTCGTGCTCTTCCCTGGAGTTGCGGCGCTTGTGACCGGGACCGCCAACACGCATGTCACCGGCAACCTTGCGCTTGTTGCAGTTGCGGGCCTTTTGGTCGGGGTCGGCACGCGTGTTGCCAACGGTTGCACCTCGGGTCATGGCGTCTGCGGCATCTCGCGACTGTCATTACGGGGCATCGTTGCAACTGTGTTTTACATCGGCGCCGGTGGTCTGACCGTCGTCTTGTTCCGTCACTTGTTGGGGTGGATCTGATGCGTTTCCTTGCAGCTTTCCTTTCCGGTGGTCTATTTGGTATTGGTCTGATGATTTCCGGCATGACCGACACCCGCAAAGTCATCGGTTGGCTTGATATTTTCGGTGATTGGGATCCGACGCTCGCGTTCGTCATGGGCGGGGCGATCATCCCTATGGCCATTGCGTGGCAAATAGCAGCACGGCGCGCTACGCCTGCATTGGGCGGTACATTTCCAGCCCCCCCCGAGCCTCGTCTGGGCCGCAATCTCGTTGTTGGATCGGTCTTGTTCGGTGCTGGCTGGGGCCTTGCCGGTCTTTGCCCCGGTCCTGCCATCGCTTCAATCGTATGGGGTGGTGTCGGAGGTGCGGTATTTCTTGTCACGATGATCCTTGGCATGGTGGCGGCGCCGTCCATAAAGCAATCGCTTGCTGGTGCTCAGACCACCTGAAGGAGACTCAAATGCCCTACGCCCGCCTCAACGACAAGATGTCCGTCGCCCCGCAGATCACACCCGAGGACCTTCCTGATCTGGTGGCAAAAGGTTTCAAGGCCGTGGTCTGTAATCGCCCAGACAATGAAGTTCCGCCCGAGCTTTCGTCTCAGGCGCTTGAGGCAGCCTGCGAAGGGGCTGGCATTGCTTTCTACAACAATCCGCTTGCCCCAGGCGGCCTCACACCAGAAGCAGTCGCCGGGCAAGCGCAGGTCATCACCGCCACTGACGGAGCTATCCTCGCCTATTGCGCATCCGGCACTCGCTCAGCGATCCTTTGGGCCTTCGCTACCGCAGCTCAGGGTGACGAAAATGCAGAGAACATCGTTAATGCGCTCGACAATGCAGGCTACTCGCTTCCCGGCATCGCTCCGCAGCTCGAGCAATTCGCAGCGCAGTCCCGCTAAGACCTGGGCAGGTCTGGCAACTCCGGCAGATCAGGAAGCTCGGATAGATCAGGAAGCTCAGTTAGCTCCGGCAACTCTCCCGAATCCGGAAGGTCCGGCAATTCGGGCAAATCTTCAATTCCCGATACTGCTTGATGGACCGCAGTCGTGCTTTCCTCAGTGCTCGATGCACCCCCTTCTGCACTCGCCATAAGCGATGCCCCGAAAAACGGGGGCCTGCCCGCGCTCGCCTCCGCAGAGCCCGTCAGCCTCACCGCACGAAACCCATTCACCTGTCCAAGCCGCCCTTGCGCCAACGGCACGTCCTCACACACTTCCAACTGCAACCGACGCAGGCAGTTCGGATCTAGCGGCAACACATCACCCGCCTTCAACCCTAGCACCCGTTGAAGTGGGTGTTCAAACCGTGTGAGGATCGCATCCATAGCTGCTTCGGCCTCCATCAGATGAGGTCTCAGCCTTGCGCCAAGCGATGCATCTTCACTTCCGCCACCCGCTCCCTGCGCAGGGACAAAAAATGTTAACACACCGATCTTCGCTTCGTTCCCAAGCTCAATCGTTATGCGCATCGAGCGATACTGACCGGGGTCGAGCGTTAATGCCACAGCCCTCAGATCCAAGATCCCATGTTCCCGCACGAACCCCGAAAACGGCACATCACGCGCAAGACCAACCTCATCCGCAACGCGCGCGATGTCGGCCATCCACTTGTCGACCATATCGCTTACAACCACAGCATCGGTCTTCGTCGGCACGCGTTCTTTTGGCGGCACCGACGTGACCTGCCCTAGTGTCTGTACCTCCACCAATGCTGTCAAAAGTCCAATGTCGACCACTAATAGCCCGACATCGCGCGCCTCACGCGACATCAGGCAAATGAGATCGCTTCGTCCCAAAGCCGACACGACCGCACATTGCTCCATTGTCGAAAGCGTCACCGCCTGGACATCTGCCTGCATCGCCAACAACTGATCCGCCGCGCGTGGGATTTCCACGCGCAGCAATGCCTCGACGGCCCCGTCGCCCACACCACGAACCGGGCGAGGCGGCGCAAGTCGGCGTTTTAGAGGCGAGCCCCGCGCCAGTTCTCCCAAGTCCAATGCTCCCCAATTCGCTGATGCCGGGCGCAAGCATCGCGCAGAAAGGTTACATCTTCGTTGCTTTAGGCAGCTTCGGCCTTCGGGTCCGGCAAAATCACCCGAAACGCCGCCCCTCCCTGACCCGGCACATATACGATGCTACCGCCCAGACGAGTCATGACCTCACGACAAATCGCCAATCCAAGCCCCGCTCCACCGGCTGCATGATTATCTGTTACCCGCGCAAACTTCTCAAAAATCAGCTTCTGCGCTTCAGTTGGAATACCCTTGCCATTGTCAATAAAATCAACCACATGCCGTCCGCCGATTTCGCCCACCTTGATCTCAAGGCGAGGTTTCGGACTCTCGCAATATTTTAACGCATTGGCGATCAGATTGATGAACACCTGCGCCAGCCGATCCCCGTCCGTATAAAGCTGCAAATCCTCACCCACGTCTGAGCGACTGATTACAAAATCCTGACTTCCCGCGCGTACTTCCATGGCCGCCACAGCACGGTCAAGAACCGATCCCAGCCGCTCATTTTCCATGTTGAGCGTAACCTGACCATTCTCCAGCACACTCAGATCCAAAAGGTCGTCCAAGAGTCGCGTGAGGCGTTTGGTTTCATCATGGATAATCTGACTATACCGCAATCGATCTTCGTCTCCCATTGCATCGTCCGACATCAAAATCTCACTGAACGAACGGATTGAAGTCATAGGTGTCCGCAATTCGTGACTAATCTGAGAGAGAAACCCGTCTTTCTGAACCGACAACGCCAAGAGCTTCTCATTCGCCTCGCGTAACTGTAGTGCTGTGCGCTCCTGTTCAGCCGACTTGGCCTCTAGCTGATTGGAATACTCCAGAATTTGCTGCGCTTCGTCGGCGACGCGAATGAGGTCCTCAACTGTTACTGACGCGCCGCCCGTAATCTGCGCAATCATCGCATGCGCCGTAGCAGCGCCCACGGAGCCCGCCAATTCGCGTTCCAGTCGCTCCATGAAATCCGGTGTCACTTCGGGCAGAAATCCTTGCTTTCCTTGCTTGGCCGCCTCGCTTTCAAATATCCGTTGCGCCGTGTTCGGACCGATAATTCTTTGCGCCATCATTAGCAAATCCTCAGCCTCGGCTGCACCGCCGGTCCAACCGCGCGCACGATCCGAATACCGAAAGATGTTAACAAAGGTCGCCCCCTGCAATCGCTCTAGCGGGCTTGGAAAACTTGCAAGTGAAAAAGCGCAAAACGCTAAAGTATTCAATGCTATAGACCACACAACTGAATGGACCAGCGGGTCCAACCCTTCAATCCAGAACAAGGCGTGAGGGCGCAACATCGCGATGCCAAAAGGGCCGTCTTGAAACACGCTTTCTGAAAGAAGTCCCTCGACACCAAAGCTCGGTAGAAACGACGTCCAACTCCAAAGCACAAACCCAGTCGCTACCCCAGCCGCAGCGCCGATCCGTGTGGCCCCACGCCAGAAAATACCTCCGATCAACGCAGGTAAGACCTGGCTAACACCGACGAAAGCCACCAAACCGATGGACGCCAGAGCAGCACCGCCGCCGGACAGCCGGAAGTACAAGAACCCTAGGATCAGAACTCCCGCAATCGACGCACGGCGCGCCAGGATCACCACGTCCCGCACATCCCCCGACACCGTCGCGCCACCCGATTGCGTGCTCAGCCAGATCGGCATCACGATGTGGTTCGACACCATTGTCGCCAAGGCAATTGAGGCCACGATCACCATCGACGTCGCGGACGAAAACCCACCAAGAAAGGCCAGCGTTGCCAATGCGTTCTGATCAAAAGCTAATGGAAGCGTCAGGACAAAAAGGTCTGGGTTCGACCCCTCTGGCATCACTGACAAACCCACTACCGCAATCGGAATCACAAAGAGGCTGATGAGAAACAGATACAAAGGAAACGCCCAAGCCGCGGTCGACAAATGCCGCTCGTCCTCGTTCTCGACGACCATCACCTGAAACATGCGCGGCAGGCAAATAAAGGCCGCGGCAGAAAGGAAGATCATCGTCATCCAGCGGTCCGGCTGCAACGCCCAGACATCAATCGGTGAGGCGTTGATCCGCGCCATCATATCGCTCGGCCCGGACCCGACCCAATAGACCGCAAAAATTCCAACTGCGACCAAAGCGATCAGCTTCACGACCGCCTCCAGAGCAATCGCCATGACGATCCCATGGTGACGTTCCTCCACGTCCAGATTGCGTGTGCCGAACAGAATGGTGAAAACTGCCAAACCTGCAGCGACCCAAAGAGCGACCGCCGCCAAATCCTCAGGCGCGGAGGAGGCTCCGTCCAAAAACACCGCAAAGCTGAGCGTAACCGATTGTAATTGAAGCGCAATGTATGGCGTGGTTCCGGCGACCGCCAATAAAGTCACCAAGACGCCTAAAAGGTTCGACTTACCATAGCGCGACGAGATCAAGTCCGCGATGGACGTTATTCGCTGGGTCTTCCCAATCCGTACCAACCGCCGCAGAAGTACCCACCAGCCAACCATTACAATCGTTGGTCCAAGGTAAATCGTCGCAAACTCCAAACCCGAACGGGCCGCGTTACCGACAGCCCCATAGAACGTCCACGCCGTACAATAGATCGACAGAGAGAGCGTATAAACCCAAGGTGAGCGCAACCATCCACCCTGCCCCCGGTCCGCACGTTTGTCAGCCCAGAACGCCACCGCAAACAAGAGCGCGACATAGAGCACCGAAATCAGGGCAAGAGCGTTGAACGACAGCATCCCTAGCGTCCGCCCCCGGAATCGTCCTCTTCGGTTGATTTTTCAAAGTGCTCATAGTCTGACAGTTTTTTCGAAATGACCCGCGTCACGGCAATCAAGATCGCCCAGACCGAGAAAACATAAAGTATGCCGCTGGACGTGGTTGCCTGATCTGCCCAAAGCAATGGCAATAGGATCAAAACCAAACCGACTACCGGCGTCATGCGGGCCGCATCGCTCAAACGTCGCCGCCGATAGCTTTGTCGCTCCAGAAAGACCGGCTCGGGCGAACGGCTCACTGGCCGACCAATGCGCGCACGGTTTCAAGAACCTCGCCGTTCGAGAAAGGCTTCGTCATGAAACGGCTCGCCCCCAGCTTTTCCGCCAACTCGCGATCTTTCTTTTGACCCCTCGCTGTCAGCATCAAAACCGGCAGTTCCTTAAACTCAGGATCTCCGCGCAAGTCATTGAGAATATCATACCCCGATCGGTTCGGCAGCATGACATCAAGCACGATTAGATCCGGGCGACGGTTGCGCACCGCATCCACTGCTGTGAGCCCATCAGAATGCGTATCGACGCGCCACCCATCGCGCGACAGAATAAACCGGATCGCCTCGATGATGTTCGGTTCGTCCTCGATTAGCAGGACACTCCCGCCCATGACTGACCCCTCCCTAAAGTCAGACAAAATCGTCTGAGCAGACTATCTCTTATGGAACGGTAAGTGTCAAAATATTGATCGCCAACAAGCACATCGCTCAAAGTCAA
>JABDPD010000251.1 GCA_013042895.1 Boseongicola sp.
AGGCAGAATTCGATGTTTACGGTCATGTGATGCAAGGCACTGGACATGGAATTGCACCGGACGGGTTGAGCGTTGCGCTAACCTTCATGAAAAACTTCCTGCAAATCGAGTAACCACCCGGATTCGCTAAAAATCGAAGTGTTTCTCCCACTTCCGCTACGCAGTTTTTAACGGTCTGAGAAGACTTGCCGACTTAACTGCCGCGCATGCAGATATCCAGTCTTCTCGATACGCTTATACTCGTAGTAGCACCGAAAAGTCCCCAGGACTTTGTTGCGAAGATGATAGCCGTAAACGTGATTGTAGGGTTCGGTTTCTATCTGTTTGAGGTTTGGTTACATGGCGGTCAGACCGCGTACTATCTTGAACACCACGTCTTTGGGATGTTGCTATTTTCCGCACCACTCAGTTGCTTTGGATTGGCCGCTTTAGGGTATCTAAGCAAGCTCCGGGCTGAGCTCGCACATCTTGCGACAACTGATCTTCTGACTGGCTTGAATAACCGCCGCGCCTTCATGGCTGCCGCTGAACTTGCCACGTCTCAATCGGGCGGGATCCTAATGATGCTGGACCTCGATCACTTCAAAAAGATCAACGACACCTACGGGCACACTGTAGGCGACGATTGCTTGCGTGCCATTGCAGATGTCTTGCGAGAACAAGTTCGTGCAGAGGACATCATTGGACGACTCGGTGGCGAAGAGTTCGGCGTGTTTCTTGTCGATGCACCGCTGGAGGCTGCACGCCATATCGGAGAGCGCCTGAGTGCCGGCGCCGAACTAAGTTTAGCTGAAGCAGACCGGGTACTGAACATCACTGCTTCAATCGGAGCCGTCGAAATGCCTGAAAAGGACGACTTGGAGACAGTTCTGACGCTCGCTGACATGGCGATGTATCAAGCCAAAGATGAAGGCCGTGCACGGCTCGTCTTTTGGGAAAAGGGTGTAACCGCGCGCGCAATGGCCGCATCGGCCTAAGAAAGGCCCGCCATAAGTGTAAACCTGCTGTCATTCTGGTGACACATTCACGCGCTACTTCCTTCAACATATCGTACCAATGTGGGGCTTGCGTGAAAAACGACCCTATATATAGTCATCCTCAATGCCCGAAGTGGCAAAGGCGTGCTTTGGGCAAACCGGACAATGGTCAGAGGTGAGCAAAAGAGTATGGACGGAGACTTCAGAACGAGTTTTGTGCGTGAGCCGGGATCCCTAAGGCATAAGCCAGCGTTGGTACTTAACGCAGATTATCGCCCCCTGTCGTACTATCCGCTATCGCTCTGGCCTTGGCAGGAGGCAATCAAAGCGGTCTACCTTGACCGCGTGCAGATCGTTGCGGAATACGACGATGTTGTACGAAGTCCCTCGACCGAGATCAAAATCCCGTCCGTCGTTGTTCTGAAAGACTATATCCAACCTCAAAAGCGCGTGGCCTTCACGCGCTTTAATCTTTTCTTGCGGGACGAATTTTGTTGCCAGTACTGCGGTGCACGTGGAGACCTGACGTTCGACCACGTGGTGCCTCGCGCACGGGGCGGGGTAACTAGCTGGGAAAACGTGGTTGCGGCCTGTTCGAAGTGCAATCTGAAGAAGGGCTCGAAATCCTTGCGACAGGTAGGTCTGGCGCTGCGCAAACCTCCGCGCCGACCGGCCGCTGAAGAGCTACGTAATCAGGGTCGGAAATTTCCGCCGAACCACTTACACGACACCTGGCTCGACTTCCTTTATTGGGATGCGGAACTGGAAGCCTAAGCTGAACAGCTTGCCCCACCCAAAACGCAGAACTTCGCGCAATGGGGATGGTTTAGGCGCACGGACGTTTCGGCCTCTTCCAAAGTCGCGCCAAGTTCGAACTCCGGCTCATAGGGCAGAAGTGTGCACGCCAATACAGTAGGCTTCGCAGCGCCACGACGCTTCACCACCATCCGCGATGATGCACACATAACACTGTCGGGCGATATGTTTAAAATATCCCAGCAAGCCGTTGTAATTTCAGGAACATCAACCGTCTCGTCCATTTCCGGAAAAAGCACCGTCTGCCCCGGATTGTCTGCCTCAATGTCAAATTTTTCGCGCGCATAAAGCTCCGCATATCCTGCTCGCGAGGCTTCTTCGGCCTCGCCCCAAACCGTGCGTCCAGCTACGGCTATGCGAATACCCGCGTCTCTTAACCAACGCATGCCAACTAAGGTTTTCTCAAAGGCTCCTTCTCCGCGTTCCTTATCGTGATGCTCGGCAGACCAGTGATCAACGGAAACACGCAGTGTGAGTTTTTCGCGGTACTGTTCCGCCAGTTCGAGCAAGCCTGCTTGCACAGATTTCCGCATCATCGGGCGCATTGCATTGGTCAAAATTAGGACGTCGTACCCACGCTCCAATGAGCGCCGCGTGATTTCGATCATTTCGGGATTCATAAATGGTTCGCCGCCTGTAAAGGCGATTTCGCGTACGTTCCAGTTACGCGCTTCCAACTGGTCTAGATAATCGCTGACTTCATCCGCAGAGATATACACGAGGCGATCATTGGAAGGGGACGACTCAATATAGCAGTTAACGCATTCGATATTGCAAAGCGTTCCTGTATTGAACCAAAGCGTCTCGGGCTTGGAGAGCGCCACTTCCGCGCGCTCTTCCCCTTTGGCTGTCACAAACGGATTGCTGAATTTTGTGACGGTATCTTCGACAGAGAATTGATCTTTCATGACGTCCAACGTTTTGAAGCTGGAGCCTTCCTATTCGCAACACGTACCTCAATAAAGATCGCTGATGGTTTCGTGACGGACTTGTGATGATGCTGTGTGCGTCTAGACTTGTGCTCGATATCCGGGTATCGCGTGGGCGAAGAATTTGTTAGCGGTAACACCGCCTCGCGAATCCAAGAAGGAGCCAGCTTATGGTATCGCGCGTCATTCCAGTCGAAAACTTCGACCTTGTCATTTTTGGCGGAACCGGCGATCTCGCCCGCCGAAAGATTCTACCAGGCCTCTTCCGCCGATTTTGTTCAGGACAAATGCCTGCAGAAGCGCGCATTGTCGGCGCGGCACGTTCCGACTTGACTGATGCAGAATTTCGCAAGGACATCAAAGCCGCTCTAGAGGAATTTCTGCCCAATAAAGGACACACCGCCAAAGACGTCAGAGGTTTTCTTGACCGTTTGCATTATGTGAAGATCGATGCCACTGGCACACAAGGCTGGTCGGTCTTGAAAAAGCTGGTGCGCAAAGACAAAGACACCATTCAGGCTTTCTACTTCTCCGTCGCGCCAACCCTGTTTGGTCCATTGGCGGAACGACTTCACACAAACAAGATTGCAGGGCCCAACGCGCGTATCGTCGTTGAAAAGCCCTTCGGTCGCGATTTGGAGAGCGCCAAAGCTCTTAACGCAACACTGCGTGACCACTTTGAAGAGAGCCAGATTTACCGAATTGATCACTACCTCGGCAAAGAGACCGTGCAAAACCTTATGGCCGTCCGTTTTGGCAATATGTTGTTCGAGCCACTTTGGAATGCTCAATACGTGGATCACGTCCAGATCACCGTCGCCGAAACGGTAGGCGTAGGGGGCAGGGGAGCTTACTACGATAAGTCCGGGGCGATGAGAGATATGGTGCAAAACCACCTTATGCAGCTTCTTTGTCTAATCGCTATGGAGCCACCAGCGCATTTTGATCCGGATTCGGTGCGGGACGAGAAATTGAAAGTTATCCGCGCGTTGGACCCCCCAGAGCGTGAAGACATTGTCCGCGGTCAATATAAGTCGGATGTCCAAGGTGACAGCTACCTTGAAGAGGTCGAGAATCGCAGCAGCACCACCGAGAGCTTCGTTGCGATGAAGCTGGCGATTTCGAATTGGCGTTGGGCCGGGGTGCCGTTTTATTTGCGGACGGGCAAACGCCTTAAGGCGCGAGCCTCTGAAATCTCGATTGTTTTCAAGGAGACGCCCCATTCGATATTTGACAAAGACAGTGGTCGCCACCGCAATATCCTGTCTATCCGCTTGCAGCCAAATGAAGGCATTACGCTTGGCGTTACCATCAAGGAACCGGGTCCAGGCGGCATGCGACTTGTCGATGTGCCGCTTGATATGACGTTCGCGGATGCTCTTGGGCCAGAAGCCGACGATGTGCCGGACGCATACGAACGTCTGATCATGGACGTAATCCGCGGCAACCAAACCTTGTTCATGCGCGGAGATGAGGTTGAAGCGGCATGGGCCTGGACTGATCCGATCATCAAAGACTGGACAAGTCGCGGCGACAAACCGAAAGCTTACGACGTGGAGACAACCGGCCCCGAAGACGCAGCAGTGCTGATGCACCGGGCTGGACGTCGATGGCTGGATATCAAGGCCTGAGAATACGCAGGTCGGAAAGGCTTTAGATGCAACTTGAAACCTATCCTGACTCGGAAATGATGATGATGGATCTCGCGAACCGGATCGCGGGTGAGTTGAACACATGCCTGTTGGAGCATCCGTGGGCATCGCTTGCCGTGCCCGGCGGTTCAACGCCGGGACCTATGTTTGACGCCTTGTCAGCGGCTGATCTTGACTGGTCGCGGGTTCACGTCCTGTTGACAGATGAACGGCGCGTTCCGTCTGATCATCCGCGATCAAACGAGCGTCTCATCCGCGAACGCCTTCTGACGGGTCGCGCGTCTGCGGCGCAGTTTGTGCGCTTGGTGCCTGACACAGACTCAGATTGGGAAAGGGTACAGGAAACGCTCTCGAAGGAACTTCCGATTTCGATCTTGCTCTTGGGAATGGGAGCAGACATGCACACAGCATCGCTCTTTCCCGGCGCATCTGAGTTGTCGGACGCACTTGCAAGCGATGCACCGCCGCTGATGGCTCTGACACCTCTCGGCGGAGATCTTGAGCCGCGTCTTTCATTAACAGCACCAGTTTTGAAGGGTGCAATGACCACACATGTTTTGATCACCGGCGACGAAAAGCGCGAAAGCCTGGCACGCGCACAAAAGCTCTCACCAAATGAAGCCCCGATCTCGCTCGTATTGCCGCATGCGACCGTTCATTGGGCACCCTAAGAGGACACCATGGACTTTAGCCCCCTGAAGAAGGTAGCGAGCGCTGCCGCCGAAAAGCCTATTCTAAAAAACTTTGAAGATCCTGACCGCGCGCGTCAGTTCTCGGTGTCAGTAGGCGATATGCTCTTTGACTACTCTAAAACGTCGATAGACAGCACTGGGCGCCAAGCCTTGCTAGATCTCTATGAAAGTGCAGACGTTCCGGCGCGCCGCAACGCGATGTTCAGCGGCGAAGCAATCAACGAGACTGAAGGGCGCGCGGTTCTGCATACAGCATTGCGCAATTTGTCTGGCGATCCTGTTTATGTAAATGGCGTTGACGTAATGCCTGGGGTTTTGGAAACCCTGTCGCGGATGGAGGCGTTCGCAGCGGATGTACGCGAAGGACGTTTCGTGGGCGAAGGTGGGCAGATTACAGATGTCGTGAATATCGGAATTGGAGGCTCGGACCTCGGGCCTGCAATGGCCACGCTCGCGCTTGCTCCTTATCACGACGGTCCACGGTGCCACTATGTTTCGAACGTCGATGCGGCCCATATCGCTGATACTTTGCGCGGTCTGGATGCGCGCACGACATTGGTTATTGTGGCGTCAAAGACGTTTACAACCATCGAAACGATGACGAACGCGGCGACCGCAAAAGCGTGGATGAGCGCAAGCGTCGCAAATCCGGCGGCTCAGTTTGCAGCTCTTTCCACGGCTGCTGACAAAACGGCCGCCTTCGGGATTGATGCTGAACGCGTGTTCGGTTTTGAAGACTGGGTTGGCGGTCGGTATTCTATGTGGGGGCCGATTGGCCTTGCCTTGATGATCGCAACCGGTTCGGACAGCTTCCGAGCTTTCTTGAATGGCGGCGCCTGGATGGACCAGCACTTCCAACTTGCCGAACCTTTAGAAAACATCCCTGTGATGCTGGCTTTGACTGGGATTTGGCACAATCAAGGCCTTGGACACGCCACGCGCGCGGTTCTGCCATATGAGCAACGGCTTTCACGCCTGCCGGCCTATCTCCAACAGCTTGAAATGGAGAGCAACGGCAAAAGCACCTCTATGAATGGGAAGGCTCTGGACGTTAATTCCGGTCCAATTGTTTGGGGTGAACCGGGCACCAACGGACAACATGCGTTTTATCAGCTCATTCACCAAGGTACCCGCGTGGTACCCTGTGAATTCATGGTAGGAGCTGAAGGTTTTGATAACGACCTTGCGCATCAGCATCGTCTCCTCGTCGCAAATTGCCTGGCACAATCGGAGGCATTGATGCGCGGGCGCAGCCTGGATGAGGCTCGTGCAATTGTCTCAGGCAAGTTCGAAGGGGCCGAGCTTGAACGACAGGCCGCTCATCGTGTCTTTCCCGGAAACCGGCCATCTACAACGCTGGTTTACCCAAAGCTTACTCCATTCGTGCTTGGCCAGGTTATTGCGCTTTACGAGCATCGTGTTTTCGTTGAGGGGGTAATCCTCGGCATCAACTCGTACGACCAATGGGGCGTGGAGTTGGGAAAAGAACTTGCCAAGGCCCTTGAACCTGTAGTCGCAGGCGAAATGGGGACCGATGGGAAAGACGGTTCAACCGCACAACTGGTTAAGACCGTACAGCGGTTGTCTGGGGCGTAACATCGCCCCTGACATCTTTGCTATTCAAGCCCTGCACGGGTGCGTAATTCGTCATACGACGCCGTGAACCCTGAAAGGGACATCCTCAGATCAACTGTTTGATCCGGTGCCTGAGCAGGTACAATCGTCACGGTCGCGGTAGCGCCGCGTTTAAACCCGACCACCTCTTCCGGCGTGAACCCCAGGCGCGCAATGCAGCCTTCAACGGTGCAGAAGCTATAGGGATACTGGCGTACCTCGCCTGCATCGACCGCCAAACGCAAGTTCGCGGTCAGCAAGGTTTCCAGCGGGGTGATCACTGATGCACCGGCTTCCGCAGGCCCGCCCGGCGGGATTGCGAAAAAGTTTACTTCAGCGACGGCCTGACCTGTCTGATCAACCAGAAGCTGGAGCATCTGGCAGCGATCCCGGCCACTCTCAAGACGAAGGCAGCGCAGTTCCCAATCCGAAAAAGTGCCGGCAACGTATGTATCGCCCGCAACCGGCTCGCTCGGTTCAACTTCGGCAGTCTCGGCTTCAACCTCAGTCTCAGGTGTATCGGTGGACTGGGCCAGCACTGCCGCAGGAAAGGATAGCGCGCCAGCGAGGCACAGAACTCTGAATACGGTCGTCATCTTTTCTCCCATGAATTCGAACGCGTTTCGCGATGCTCTACCATGGGAACGCCCCCATGTCAGTGGGCGAAACGCGCATAGAGCAGACCTTTGCCATCACGTACGGATAAGATGAAGAAGCTGCTACATGTGCATAGATTCCAAACAATAAAAAACAGGGCTTGGAAACCAAACCCTGTTCTTTATTTCTCCCTGCCGGACTGGCCGACTTATTTATTGAGCGTACGCTATTGCAGCAAATCCGTTCCGGCAACAGTGATGTGATCACTTTTTGAAGAGTCGAGCGCCCCACCAATTTGGGTCAAAAAAGACCGCGCTTTTGAGTAAGCGCGGCCAGTCGACAGGGAGGAAGTGTCCCAAAGCTACGCGAAAACGTCTCAGGGACAGGTTCACACTGGCACATAAAGGTTAACAAGTTATTCTGGCGGCGAACGGACAGACAAAGCGAGGGCATCAGGTGTCAGACACGATTTTTATGGGCGGCGGTGGTGAGGACTACGCGGCGCATCAGGGCCTTTTGCTGAAATACGCAAACCGCCACGGACTTGTGGCCGGGGCAACCGGCACGGGGAAGACAGTGACCTTACAAATCATGGCCGAAGGCTTTGCAGCGAAAGGTGTTCCGGTTTTTCTCTCAGACGTGAAGGGCGATCTCTCGGGGCTGGCACGCGCAGGATCAAGTGATTTCAAGCTGCATGATGCCTTCAATAAGCGCGCCGGAACAATTGGTTTTGACGATTATACCTATGAGGCCTTCCCCGTCACTTTCTGGGATCTGTTCGGCCAACAGGGCCATCCGATTCGCACGACGGTCAGCGAAATGGGCCCTTTGCTATTGTCGCGCTTGCTGGAACTGACCGACGCTCAGGAAGGTGTTTTGAACATTGCTGTCCGCGTTGCCGATGAAGAAGGTATGCCGCTTTTGGATCTGAAAGACTTGCAGGCGATGCTTGTCTGGCTTGGTGAAAATCGCGGAGAATTGTCCTTGCGATATGGTAATATCTCAACGGCCTCGATCGGTGCGATCCAACGA
>JABDPD010000219.1 GCA_013042895.1 Boseongicola sp.
ACGCAAAGACATGCCGATCACGTGCCGCAAGTCGGTGAATGTCCGCGGCGTCGAAACCAGACCGCTGCAATCGCTGATACAGAAACTCTTTGTACGTGTTGAGGTGATCGGTGTTTGCGGCATTGACGATTTCAAGCTCGTCGACTGCATCGCCCAATCCTTCGGCTTCCAGCCTCTTGCGGACGTCCGCTTCGCGCCCAATAACCAACGACTTTCCAAATCCGTTTTGTTGATAAGAAACCGCAGCCCGCAACACGCGGGAATCATCGCCTTCGGCGAAAATCATGCGAGATTGGGCCGCGCGCGCCCTGGCGTTGATTGATCTCAATATACTGGCCGTCGGGTCCATTCGGGACTTCAAAGCCAGTTCGTAGGCTTCCATATCCACGATCGGCCTGCGGGCGACACCAGTTTCCATGCCTGCCTTTGCGACGGCTGTTGGTACACGATGAATCAATCGCGGGTCAAACGGCGTTGGGATGATGTAGTCGCGCCCGAAGCTCAACTTGCGGCCATACGCCATTGCGACTTCGTCAGGCACGTTCTCGCGCGCCAACTCGGCCAGCGCATTTGCGCAAGCGATCTTCATGTCGTCGTTAATGGCGCGCGCATGGATGTCGAGCGCTCCGCGAAACAGGTAGGGAAATCCGAGAACGTTGTTGACCTGGTTCGGGTAGTCCGATCGGCCGGTGGCGACAATTGCGTCGCTTCTGACTGCATGCGCGTCTTCTGGTGTGATCTCCGGATCCGGATTTGCCATGGCAAAGATAACAGGATCGCTTGCCATCGATTCAACCATTTCGGAGGTGACCGCACCCTTGACACTGACGCCCAGAAAGACGTCAGCGCCGTCCATCGCCTCGGCCAGGGTTCTAAGATCGGTGTTGATCGCATGACCCGATTTCCACTGGTTCATTCCTTCGGTTCGGCCTTGCCAGATCACGCCCTTGGTATCGCAAACGATGCAATTCTCGTGGCGGGCACCCATTCGTTTCAGCAGCTCAATGCATGCAATCCCCGCAGCGCCGGCACCGTTCAATACGATCCTGACGTCTTCCATTCTTTTTCCGGATAGGTAGAGGGCGTTCAGCAAGCCGGCTGCGCAAATCACCGCTGTTCCATGCTGATCGTCGTGAAAAACCGGGATGTCGCACTGCTCTTTCAGGCGCTGCTCGATAATGAAACACTCCGGTGCCTTGATGTCTTCCAAATTGATCCCGCCAAAAGTTGGACTCATCAGCTTCACGGCCTGGCAGAAGGCATCCACGTCCTCGGTGTCGAGTTCGATATCTATCGAGTTGACGTCAGCGAAACGCTTGAAGAGGACCGACTTTCCTTCCATCACCGGCTTTGCGCCAAGTGCGCCGAGGTTGCCCAACCCAAGTACGGCAGTCCCGTTTGAAACCACCGCCACAAGATTTCCCTTGTTCGTGTAATCGTATGCGACTTCGGGATTTCGAGCGATTTCCTCGCACGGGATGGCCACCCCAGGCGAGTAGGCCAACGAAAGGTCGCGCTGAGTTGTCATCGGGACCGTCGCCTGGATCTCGAACTTTCCCGGAGTTGGGTGCATGTGGAAGGAAAGCGCGTCCTCGCGCGTGAATTTCGGATTCGCCATACCCAGTCCTCGCTGTGCGTCCCGCACCTTAACTTGCGGCGCCTCCGGAGCAACCTAGTGATTTCGCCTTCCTTCCAGCGGAGCCTGTCGGTAGATTTCGGGCCAAACACGCTGGGGGTTTTGAGCAGTGGGCGTTACCAACGCGGCCGTCACGCCAATGATGGCGCAATATCTTGAGATCAAGGAAGCCCATCGCGATGCGTTGTTGTTCTATCGCATGGGCGACTTTTACGAGCTCTTCTTCGATGATGCCGTCGCTGCCGCCGAAGCGCTGGACATCGCACTTACCAAGCGCGGCAAGCATCTTAGGGACGACATCCCAATGTGCGGTGTCCCCGTTCATTCTGCCGAAGGTTACCTACTGACTTTGATCCGCAAGGGTTTTCGCGTCGCCGTCTGCGAACAGCTTGAGGACCCGTCCGAGGCAAAGAAGCGAGGATCAAAGGCCGTCGTGAAACGTGGCGTGGTTCGCCTGGTAACTCCTGGAACATTGACCGAAGAAGCGCTCTTGGAAGCGCGGCAGAACAACTTTCTCGCTTCTGTCTCGGAGGTGCGCGGCGACGCGGCTATCTCATGGGTTGATATTTCAACCGGTGAACTGCGGGTTATGTCATGTGCGCCAGCGCGGTTTTCACCCGAACTGTCCCGATTGCGACCTCGTGAGGTTCTGGTTTCGGAAAGCCACGGCGCGATCCTCGAAGACGCAATGGTGGATACCGAAACCTCGGTGACGCCCTTGTCGCCGGTTTCTTTTGACAGCCAGAGCGCCCGGAGGCGTCTCTGCTCGCTCTATGGCGTTGAAAGTCTGGATGGCTTTGGATCGTTCAGCCGCGCCGAGATCGCGGCGCTTGGGGCCATCGTTGATTACCTGGATCTGACACAAAAGGGGAAACTGCCGCTGTTGCGGCCTCCCGTTCAGGAATCGGCGTCAGCCTGCATGCAAATCGACGCTGCAACTCGACGCAATCTCGAATTGACGCGATCCCTATCCGGCACGCGCGATGGGTCATTGCTTCATGCAGTCGACCGAACAGTCACAGCGGCGGGTGGGCGACTTCTGGAGCGTCGTGTTTCCTCGCCTTCACGGGATCTGGAAACAATTCACGGTCGGCTTGGGGCTACCGCATGGTTTGTCGAGAACCGGGAAGTGTCCGATGCCGTGCGGGACCATCTCCGTCGCTGCCCCGACGTCCAGCGCGGCCTTTCTCGACTGTCGATTGGCAGAGGCGGTCCGCGCGACCTGGCATCCATTCGGGCTGCACTTACGCAGTTGCCGGAAATCTCGAGCGCATTCGGTGACCATGCGCCCCAAAATTTCCGGGAATGGGTAAGGAATTTCGAAGGCTTCGATGAACTTCTCAGACTTCTTAAAGATGCGCTGGTGAAAGAACCCCCGTTGTTGATCCGAGATGGCGGATTCGTCGCTGCAGGCTATAGCGAGCCGCTCGATGAGGTGCGAAACATGCGCGACGAGGGCAGGGGCATTATTGCGAAGTATCAGAAGGTCTATGCTGAAGAGGCCGGCATCGCATCGCTAAAGATCAAGCATAACAACGTGCTTGGGTATTTCATCGAAACCACGGCGACTCACGCTGAGAAGATGCTGTCAGAACCGCTGTCTCAGAAGTTCATCCATCGGCAAACGACGGCGAGTGCGGTTCGATTCACAACCACCGAGTTGTCGGAGATCGAAACGAAGATCCTTAACTCTGGAGCACGAGCGCTGGAGCTTGAAAAGTCGGTGTTCGAAGACCTTCTATCCAAAGTCCTTTCCTACTCGGTGCAACTTGGAGTTGCGGCGTCCGCAATAGCGGAATTGGATGTCGCTACAGCATTTGCGACGATTGCGCGCGACGAGGACTGGTGCCGACCGGAGATCAATGGCGGGCGCTCATTCAAGGTGAATGGCGGTCGACATCCCGTTGTCGAGCGGGCTCTGAAAAGGGATGGGGGCGTGCCCTTCATTCCCAATGATTGCGACCTTGCAGCCAGAGAGGGTGCAGCGATCTGGCTTCTGACCGGGCCGAACATGGCCGGTAAATCGACATTTCTCCGCCAGAACGCGCTGATCGCGTTACTTGCACAAGCCGGCAGTTTCGTGCCGGCCCGGTCAGCGGAAATCGGTGTCGTAAGCCAGCTTTTCAGTCGGGTCGGCGCTTCCGACGACCTGGCGCGTGGCCGGTCAACTTTCATGGTCGAAATGGTCGAGACGGCCGCAATCTTGAATCAGGCGGACGACCGGGCGTTGGTCATACTGGATGAAATAGGGCGTGGCACCGCGACATACGACGGGCTTTCGATTGCATGGGCAACGCTTGAGCATTTGCATGAGGCCAATAAGTGCCGCGCGTTGTTTGCCACCCATTACCACGAGCTAACACAGCTTTCCGACAAATTGGAGGGTGTCGAGAACGCGACCGGCGCGGTCAAGGAATGGGAAGGCGACGTCATTTTTCTCCATGAAGTTCGAAAAGGTGCGGCCGATCGAAGCTATGGCGTTCAGGTGGCTCGACTTGCCGGACTTCCGCAGACGGTCATTGAGCGCGCGCGCGTTGTTCTGGATGCGTTGGAAAAAGGGGAGCGGAATGGCGATCTAAGTCAGCGGACGCTGGCAGAAGAGCTGCCCTTGTTCTCGATTGTGGCCAGGACACCCAAAAATGTCTCCAACAAGAACTCGGAAATCGAGCGTCGGCTCGCAGAGATCC
>JABDPD010000256.1 GCA_013042895.1 Boseongicola sp.
GTCGAGAAGAAAGCCGGGCCCAACAAAATAGGATTGAGCGCGCATATGAAGCGGTGCAAACTGGGTTGCGAGCCACTAGTTGCAAATTGGATGGCGCGGAGAGGAATTGATGAGGGCCATCGTTCAAGAAATATATGGAGGACCAGAGCACCTTCAGATTGGCGATATCCCGGTTCCTGAACCCGGCAAAGGTCAGATACGGGTCGAAGTTCTGGCCTGTGCCGTGAATCTTTCAGACTGGGAATACCTAATCGGCTCGCCTCTTTACGCACGACTCGCAGGTGGTCTGATGAAACCGAAACATCGGGTTTTGGGGTCGGACATCGTCGGCGTTGTCGATAAGCTTGGGCCGGACGTAACCGGGTTCTCAATTGGCGACAGGCTCATGGGTGATCTTGTCATGACGCGAGGTGGATTTGCGCAATTCGCCTGCGTAGGTGCCTCCGAGATGGTTCGGGTTCCTGAAGCCCTCTCAGACGAGATTGCCGCATGTTTACCGCAAGCCGGTGGTATCGCGGTTGCCGGAACCGAAGGTCTTGAACCAGGAGATACGCTCCTAATTAATGGCGCTGGCGGTGGGTCGGGAACCATGGCGCTGCAACTGGCGAAGGCGGCGGGGGCTCATGTCACTGCTGTGGACAACGCAAGTAAGCTCGACTGGCTGAAGTCCCTAGGTGCAGACGAGGTTATAGATTACCGCGACAATGATTTTGCCCAAACAGGCCAGCGATGGGATCGTATTTTGGACATGGTCGCCACACGTGGTCCGGCGGAGATCGCCTTGGCTTTGTCGCCCGGCGGTAAGTATTGGGCGTTGGGTGGCAACGCCGGGGTCCTTCTAGCGCTCGTGTTGGGGGGGCTGCGATTTCGTCGCCAGAAGATATTCATCGGGATGCTGATGGTCCCCAGCGGCCGGCAGCTGACGGCGCGTGTCGCGCAACTGGCCGTCGAGGAGAGAATCGCGCCGCATCTGGAGGCTGTATTGCCGCTGTCTTCTGTGCCAGATGCATTGCGGCGGACCGGCCTAGGTGAAGTGAAAGGCAAGTTGGTTATCAGGCCGTGATTTTCGCTCGCCGCCGTGCCCTGTTATTGAAGGTCAAATACGACGACTCCGGTTCTTAGCCCCGTCACCACATCACTAAATGCCTCGACGATATCTTCCAACGGAAAACTGCGATCAAGAACGCCTGCGAACCGGCCTTCGGCCATGAGATCTGCGGGGTGGAGCACCAAGCGCGGCGCGTCATTGGGGTGCGGGGTACTTTCGCGGCCGCATTTTGTGACACCGAACCAGATTCTAAGAACTGAATTTAACCAGTATGGATCAGGATCGGTCGCCGCGAATTGGCGAGCTTCTCGCTGGAACGATTGCGATCACAAAACCATTTGCGCTACTTTCTTAACGTGCAGGCATGCCTAGTCTTAGCTTCCTGCTTAGGCAGCAACGCAAAAAACTCAAGGATGATCCAGTGCTCGGCGACACTTTCCTTAACCTTTCGCCGATATCTCTTTTGGTTTTCTTGTCCGTGGTCTTCGTGGCTGCATTTGTGCGCGGGTATTCAGGGTTCGGGTTTTCGACGATCCTGATGATCGGAGCCATGCCGGTGATTCCACCTGCACAACTCGTCCCGCTGTCTATTGCGCTGGAGATTTTGGCATCGGCAAGTCAAGCCCCGAGGGTCCTATCAGAAATAAATCGTCGGTACTTGGCCGTTCTTCTCGCAGCCAGTCTACTAGGCGCTCCGGTTGGAGTGTATATTCTCACGTTCGTGGCTGAAGAATATATCCGCATAGCAATTTATTTCATTGTTCTGTCAACAACGCTTTTGCTTCTATTCGGGAAGCCAAAACCGCTTAGTCCCGCGAGTCCCCACCTCGTCGCGGCGGGGTTCATCGCCGGTGCAGTAAATGGAGCGACTGCGTTGAGCGGTTTGGTTCTGGCGCTCTTCTTCACGGCATCAACGGTTTCGTCGCATACCATGCGCGCAACCATGATCGCTTACTTGTTTTTTAATGATGTTATCACCGGAAGTTTGTTACTCGCGGCAAACCATTATGACCCAAGTACCGTGTGGCGAGGGCTCATCGCGCTACCGTTCCTTCTCGCAGGTGTTTGGCTTGGATCCTGGCGGTTCTTTGCGACACCTTCAGAGTCCTTCAAGACGGTTGTGATATGGCTGGTGGTGTTGTTCTGCGCTGTGGGATTGCTGCAGTTTGTCTGAGTTTGATTTGAAGTGGCTTATCTCAAGGCGGCCAATGCGGACCCTGCGAGACGACCAGTGGCGCTCGCTTTGGACCTTGAAAGAATATCAGAACTCCATTCGGGGTCGTGTTTCGAACGACAAAGCTCGCGAATCCACATTCCTTACTTCTCGTGAACGTAGGTGCCCGGCGCATCCGTTGTCGGCGCGTACCGGCCTCGGCCTCGGCCCATTGCGGGTGGTTTGACTAGTGCAGTTGAGTGCTCGGCCAGCCAATCCCCCCATGCCGGCCACCACGAGCCGTCGATTGGTTGGTGGGCACTAAGCCATGTGTCTGGATCGACGTAGGTGTCACCCTCGCGCCGTGATCCGATCCTATAGTGACGTCGTGGGTGGCCGATTTCGCTCAGGATGCCGCCGTTGTGGCCGCTGTTCGTGAGCGCGAATGTCAGGTCGTTGTCTGTAAAGAGGCGGACCTTGTAGACCGATCGCCAAGGGGCGATGTGATCGTCCTCTGTGCCGACCACGAAGAACGGAGCCTTGATATCCTTGAGTGCGATGACGCTTCCCTCAACTGCAAACCGTCCAGCAGTCAGCCGGTTTTCGAGGAAGAGACTGCGCAGGTACTCACCATGCATGCGGGCTGGCATCCTCGTGGTGTCGTCGTTCCAGACGGTCAGATCGGTCGGCAAATCGTTCTTGCCAAGAAAGTATCGTCGGACGGCGCGAGCATAGATCAGGTCTTCTGACCTGATGGACGCAAAGGTCCGTGTCATCTGGGGGCGATCGAGATAGCCCTGCAACCACATAAGGTCTTCCAGAAAGGCCAGTTGGCTTTCGTCGAGAAAGAGCAAAAGTTCTCCGGCCTCCGAGAAATCAACCTGTGCCGCGAAGAGCGACGCTGAGGCCAGCCGGTCGTCACCGTCTCGCGCCATTGTCGCGGCGGCGATGCTCAGGATCGTGCCGCCAAGGCAATAGCCTGTTGCGTGTACCTTTTGGTTCGGAACGATGGCCGTAACTGCGTCGATCGCCTCCATCACACCGCGCATGCGGTAGTCGTCGAGCGACAGCGAGGCCTGATTAATTGTCGGATTGCACCAGGAGATAGCAAAAACAGTGAAGCCCTGAGCGACAAGAAACCGGATCAGCGAGTTGTGCGGTGAAAGATCGAGAATGTAATATTTCATGATCCACGCCGGAACCAACAGGACCGGCTCTGCATGCACTTTTTTTGTGGTAGGCGCGTATTGAAGCAGCTCGAATATGTCGTTTCGGTAGACCACTTTCCCCGGCGTGCAGGCGATGTCTTTGCCAATGCGAAGGCCCTCCGGCACTGGTCTAGGCGTCTGCGTCCACGTGCGTGCCAGATCATCTAGGAAATGTACCGCCCCTTCAGTTATGT
>JABDPD010000257.1 GCA_013042895.1 Boseongicola sp.
CCTCACGCCAGCGTAGAGCCCATAACGATCGCGAAGGCGCAAATGCGGTGCGATTTCCGTACCATCTGGTTGGCGAACAGATGGAAGGCCAATGGCACCAAGCAAAATGGCGTCCGCATCCCCTGCCCGTTCCTCGCCTCCCGCTTCGATATCCAAGCCAGTTTCTAGGTAATGTCCGGCCCCGGCAATGATTGGGACATACTGCAAGACTTGCCCACCAGCTTTGGCGACAGCCGCGTCTACAACCGCCATGGTAGCGTCGGTGACGTCTATTCCGATGCCATCCCCCTTGATTAACGCGATAGTTGTTGGCCGGGTCATCGTCGGCTCTCCTGTTTGTTAATGCGTTTCCTCAAAGCTGAGGCAACCGATAGTTTTCCAAAATTTCGATCAGTTCAGCGGAAGTGCGCTCTCGGTGCCGCCGAAATGCTTCTCGCGTTCCATCGGCGTCCCCGCGCCGAAGGAATTCAAGGATGACCCGGTGCTCCGCCGTTGAGACAATCGGAGACTCACGAAGTCGAAGCGTTACCATACGAGCCCTGTGAGCCTGATCGAGAAGTGCATCGACAAAGGTCGCAAGGCGTTGATTTCCATGCAGTCTCAGAAGTGTCTGGTGGAACCGGTCATCTGCAGCGGCCCATGCATCAAGGTCACCATCCTCAAGTGCCTTCGTCATATCATCAGTCGCGACATCAAGCGGTGCGATCTCTTCAGCGCTTGGGCTTCTTGCAGCAAGGCGAGCGGCGGCCTCCGGCTCAAGAGCGTTGAGGATCTCGTAAATTTCCCTCATATCCTCTGCGCTTATTGGCAATACGCGCGCGCCACGACGAGGAATGAGCTCGATCAAGCCTTCAGCCTGCAACCGGATGAGCGCCTCGTGAACAGGTGTTCGACTCATACCCAAACGCGCGGCAAGCTCAGGCTCGGGCTCAAGATAGCCTGGCGCCATTCGGTTCGAACGGATGTCATCCTTTAGAACCGAATACGCCTCGTCAGTACGACTTTTGACTTGAGTGGTTTGCATCCGCGCCCCCTTTTGCGACGGTCTAGCCGCTCCCGGAACGCATTGTCAAATTTTTTAATGTATACATTGATTGAGCCAAACATCAAAAGACTGCCTTGGACACTCAAGAACAAGCTTTGAACGCGTCTGCTATACCTTGCATCTTGCTATCGTAGAGGTCTGCCCCAGGTGTGAGCAGCGCGCCCAATGGATCAAGTGTTACAATTTTGGCTGAAGTCTCTTCGCCAATAATCTCGACCAACGGTGACTCGAGCTGCACCTCGGTGAAGAGACACGAGATTCCCTCTTGTTCAACTGCTTGACGGATGTCCCGAACGCGCCCTGCACTTGGCGCAGAAGCGTCGCTTTCGGAGATTGCCCCAATCGCGCGAAGCCCAAACCTGTCCTCAAAGTAGCGATAGCCATCGTGAAGCAAGACAAATCGTACGTCGGACACCTGCGCCATCTGTGTACTCAGGCTAGCAAGAAGAGTATCAATCCTTGCCTCCGCCGCAGCAAGGTTGTTTTGGTATAGTTCGGCGTTTTCAGGATCTATTGTCGACAACTCCGTAGAGATCTCTGCGAGCCAAATCTTTGCGTTCAAAGGATCAAGCCACGCATGAGGGTCAACACCAGAATGGTCATGCCCGGCATGATCTTGTGAGCTATGATCGTGTCCATCTTCATGGGCATGTTCGTCTTCATGGGCATGTTCGTCATCGTGTCCATGCTCGTCGTCATCCGCGTGCTCTTGCTCATGATCATGGTCGTAATCATGATCGTCTTCCGCAAAGACGGCGCCTTCACGGAATTCCAATGTCATCACTCCTTCCGCCTCGATCAACGAAACAATCACGGCATCGCCGGAGAGCGTTTTAACGGTCCGCTCAAGCCACGGGGTCAACGAACCGCCTACCCAAAAAACGGCGTCGGCACTTTGCAACAAGCGGGCATCTGATGGACGCAGAGCATAGTCGTGAGGAGATGCGGACGCTGGCAACAACAGGTCGGGCTCGCCCACACCTTCCATGATCTGTGACACCAACGAGTGTACCGGTGCAATGTCTGCAACCACGCGGGGGGCATCGGCATATACTACAGTCGGCAGACCTAAACCGACAAAAACAAAGGCCAATCCATGGGCGCGTATCACTGCTCTTTTGCTCCAGAGATAAAAACAGACCTCTTGATATATGTGATTTTATAACATATCAATAGATATCTTAAAAGAAGGCAAGAACGCAATGTCTCCGCTCGGCTTTGAAAAGCACGACCACTCAAACTGTATATTCAACGCAGTTGAACGAGCCGATGAAACATGCCGCAAAGCTGGCCTTCAGTTTACCCCAGTACGACGCCGGGTTCTGGAGATCCTTTTGGCGGATCACCGTGCGCTTGGGGCCTACGAAATCCTGGACATCTTGCGCGAGGAAGGTTTGGGGTCGCAGCCACCTGTCGCCTATCGCGCGCTGGATTTCCTCGTCGAAAACGGGCTTGCTCATAAAATCGAGAAACTTAATGCCTTCGTCGCCTGCGGACACACTGGCACAGAGCACTCACCCGCTTTTTTGATCTGTAGAAGTTGCGGCTCGGTTGCCGAGACGGACGCCTCTCCAAAGAGAGGGGCTATCGGTCGCACCGCCAAGGCAGCTGGGTTTCAGATCGAGCGCACTGTTGTTGAGGTCGAAGGGCTATGTCCTGAGTGTCAGAAGGGGGCGGCATGACGGCCTTGTTCCAATCAAAGCACATGTCTGTTCGCCTCGACGATCAGGTGGTTCTTGCCGGGGTTAATCTGTCGATTGATGCTGGCGAAATCGTCACCATCGTTGGTCCCAATGGATCAGGGAAATCCACACTGCTTCGCACAATAATCGGAGCGGTTGCGCCTGCGAGCGGAACCCTCGACGTCCGTCCTAATCTGAAGATTGGGTACGTCCCGCAGAAACTGCATATTGACCCCACACTTCCGGTTACCGTTCGTCGCTTTTTGTCACTTCCCAAGAAAGTATCAAGCTCGGAAGCGACCCGTGTGCTCGATCTGGCAGGCGCGGAAATTGTGGCCGACAAACAGCTGTCCGAGTTGTCAGGCGGTCAGCTTC
>JABDPD010000220.1 GCA_013042895.1 Boseongicola sp.
TCGCCAATCGGCCCTCGCACAAAAGCAGCGCGTCTTTGCCAAACGCTTTGTGTCGCCAACCACTCAGCGATTTCGCCTCACGTCGTCCCGCTGCAATCTCGTCAAGATCAGCCGCAGTCGCAATCAATTTCTGAGCCACACCGAGCTGTTCCGACTTCGCCTTCAAAAGCACACGCAGCAAGTCCGCAAGCGCAGGATTAACCTGCATTTTCTCGCGCGACCTGTCAGGTCTTGGTTGATCCTCAGCAGGCGTTTTCACTCCCGCTCTTACCGCCGCGAGAATGCCCTCGGCAATCTCACCTTTGCGAGCTTCACGCAGCAAAAGACGCGAACGGCTCAAGTCTTCAAACGAGCCCGGTTTGGTCGAAGCTAACTCAAGAAGCGCGTCGTCCTTGATCACCCGACTACGGGGAATGTTCTTGGTTTGCGCATGGTGCTCTCGAAACTTCGCGAGTTCCCGAACAATCGCCAGAAACCGCCCCGAGTTCGTCCGCGTTTTCACACGTTTCCACGCGTTCTCGGGCTGGACAACATAAGTTGCCGGATCGCCGAGAACAGCCAACTCTTCCTCCACCCAATCAAGACGCGCAGTCTTATCCAGTTCGCTCGCAAGGTGCTCATAGATTACGCGCAGGTGGGTAACATCCGCCAAAGCATAGGTTTTTTGAGCGTCCGTCAAAGGTCGCCGTGACCAGTCAGTGAAACGCGACGATTTATCTAGCGATGCATGCGCGATCTTGCGCACCAGCGTTTCATACCCAACCTGCTCACCAAATCCGGCAACCATCGCTGCAACTTGAGTGTCAAAAAGCGGCTTTGGAATCACACCGCCTTCGACATAGAAGATCTCAAGATCCTGGCGCGCAGCATGGAATACTTTGACGACAGCCTCATTACGAAACAGCTCATAAAGCGGCTCAAGTGAAATGCCGTTAACCAACGGATCAACCAGGACGGCATCTTCTTCAGCATCTCCGGGAATCGCCAGCTGCACCAGACAGAGCTTTGCGTAATACGTCCGTTCACGAAGAAATTCGGTATCGACAGTTACATAAGGTGCATCAGCGGCGCGCTTACAAAAAGTCGCAAGCTCTTCGGTCGTTGTCAGGGTGAGCATTTAGGCAGAAGTGTCCTCTTTCCGGATCGTCTTCAGTTGATAGGGCTTTCGGCGTCCATGGACAAGACGACCGGTGCGCGTTCCCCTGCAGCAAACCGGCGGAGCACCATTGGATAAAGACGGTGTTCTTGCGTCAACACACGTGCAGCAAGGCTTTCGGGCGTGTCGTCGCTCAGAACCGGCACTTTTGCTTGACCAATCACCGGACCACCATCCAGTACATCTGTCACTTCATGCACAGTGCATCCGGCCTCGGTGTCACCAGCCTCAATGGCCCGTTTATGTGTCGCAAGTCCGGGATACTTGGGCAGAAGCGACGGATGAATGTTGAGAATTCGTCCCGACCATCGATTGACAAAAACTGGTGTCAAAACACGCATGAAACCCGCCAGGCAAATGATGTCGGGTTTCGTCGCCTCCAACACCTCATTCAGTTTGTTTTCAAAGGCCTCCCGGTCTTTTCCGAAGGGACGATGATCTACTACGGCCGTCGGCACACCAAGGGATGCAGCCTTCTCCAGTCCACCCGCATCTGGGTTATTTGAAAGAACCAGAACGGGTCTCGCCGGGTGATCACCGGTCATGTCCCGCACAAGAGTCAGCATGTTGGAACCGCCGCCTGAGATCAGGACAGCACAGCGTTTCACGACAGCTGA
This sequence comes from Boseongicola sp., assembly GCA_013042895.1. Taxonomy (GTDB): domain Bacteria; phylum Pseudomonadota; class Alphaproteobacteria; order Rhodobacterales; family Rhodobacteraceae; genus Boseongicola. The sequence continues at coordinate 1,774 of JABDPD010000220.1, forward strand.
CCTCGATAGGTGACGCCCTCACCGTCTACGATTCGACCGATCTCAATAACGTCGTGGCCGTCTTGCGTGAATGCCCGCGTTGCCACATCCACCTTGTCTTCGGGAACAGCCGCTACCATCCCTATACCGCAGTTGAAGGTTTTTAGCAGCTCGGGAGTTTCGATTCCTCCTTGAGAAGATAACCAGCCAAAGACCGGAGGCAAACTCCAAGCCGAAAGATTCACCTCGGCGCCAAGACCCACAGGCAGCATACGCGGAAGGTTTTCGGTCAAGCCACCACCAGTAATATGCGCCAAACCGTGCAGAACACTCCCTTCCGCAATAGCGGTCACGGCGCCTTTCACATAGATGCGCGTCGGGCGAAGCAAGTCCTCACCGAGGCTTGAATCTGAATACGGGCATTGCGCGTCCCAGGCCAAACCGCTTTGTTCGACAACGCGCCGCACAAGGGAATAGCCATTTGAGTGCACACCATCACTGGCCAGACCCAAAAGAACATTCCCCTTCGCAACGCCGGCAGGCAGCGTTTGCCCACGCTCCATCGCGCCTACAGCAAATCCGGCAAGGTCGAAATCCCCACCCGAATACATACCCGGCATTTCAGCAGTCTCACCGCCGATTAGCGCGCACCCTGCACGCGAGCACCCTTCCGCGATACCCTCTATCACCTGTGTCGCGTGGTCGACGTCCAGTTTTCCGGTGGCGAAATAATCAAGGAAAAACAGTGGCTCAGCGCCCTGACAAACAAGATCGTTGACACACATTGCGACCAGGTCAATGCCCACTCCGCCTGCAATCCCGGTATCAATAGCAATCTTCAGTTTGGTCCCCACGCCATCAGTTGCGGCCACCAGCACGGGGTCGCTGAACCCAGCGGCTTTGAGATCAAACAGCGCTCCGAAACCACCGAGACCAGACATCGTTCCCGACCTCGCCGTCCGCTTCGCAGCGGGTTTGATCCGCTCTACCAAGGCGTTGCCTGCGTCGATATCCACGCCTGCCGCAGCATATGTCAGTCCGTTCTTGGTCATCGTCATCCATTCCCTCAAACCTGTGGCTGCGATACCGGATCAAAGCCGGGCTGTCCACGTCTGCACGCAGCCCTTCTTGACCGGGCCGCGACGTCTGATATTGCCACTGGTGGCGGGCCTGTAGCTCAATTGGTTAGAGCAGAGCGCTCATAACGCTTTGGTTGGGGGTTCAAGTCCCTCCGGGCCTACCAAATACCGCCAACACGCAGTTTAACGCGGCAGCACAATCGAGGCTTTTAGGCCGCCGAGATCCTTGCTGACATCTAGCTCAATGGATCCACCATGCTGACGTGCGATGTCGCCTGCGATTGCCAGTCCAAGCCCAACCCCCGAGCCTGCATCCTGATTCCTCGATTGGTCCAGCCTCGTAAACGGCCTCAGCGCCGCCTCGCGCTGATCTAGAGGAATACCGGGACCGTCGTCTTCAACCATCACCGATACCGTCTCGTCAAGAACCGTGAGGCTTACCCGCGCCATCGAGCCATATCGCATGGCGTTCCCAATCAGATTGCCCAAAGCCCTGTCAAATGCCGGTGGGCGCAGCGTGATTGGATCCGTCTTTTCGATCACGCCCAATTCAACCCTTCCGCCAGCTCGAATGGCCTTTTCTATAGCGCTTTCGATAAGAGGCGTCGGGTCAGTCCATTCAGGCTCACCAAGAGACTCGCTTCGTGCGAAATCAAGAAAGGCATCCAGCATTTCCTGCATCTCCTCCACATCGCGCACCATGTCAGTGGAGTCGCCGCTCTCTGACATGCTGAGCGCAAGCCTCAGCCGTGTCAGGGGCGTCCTGAGGTCGTGACTGACCCCCGACAGTAAGAGCGTACGTTGCTCGATCTGACGCTCTAAACGGTCGCGCATTTGGATAAAGGCATTCCCGGCTTCGCGTACCTCTGCCGCTCCTGCCGGACGATACGGTACCGAACGCCCCTTACCAAAGGCCGAAGCCGCGGCGGCCAAGCGGCGAATGGGTCTCACCTGCCCTCGCAAGTAAAGAAGCGCAATCAGTAACATAAGCACTGAGGTTACACCTATAAGAACCAAGAACTGATGAGGATTCCTGGCGGACACGCGGGCTCGCGGCACTTCCAGTAAGACCGCTCCATGCTTTGACATCATAGAAATCAACGCAAACCCCTCGCGGCTAACGAGGTCGATCGCATCAACATCACCCATAGTTTCACGCAACGTCGTAACGACCGTACGCCCTGACAGATCAATCCATTGGCGCCGATCACTTATATCAAGGTCAGAATACGAAATCTGAAGCCCCAAAGGCTCAGCAATCGCGCCCGCTGCCAGAAGCGCTGCGTCCGCCGACTCTGCTTCGTTTGCACGAGACAGAATGAGAGTGATCTCGTTTGCCACTCCCTCCGTCATCTGCCGCGTGACGTTCTCATAAAGCCGCTGGATAAAGACAATGGACATCACTAGCAGGATGGTCCCAACTGGCACCAACAATATCAGCGTCGCGCGCCCGAAAAGCGACCGAGGCATGAACCGTTTGAGAAACTTTCCGATCATGCTGTGAGCCTAAGCATGCAACGCCCCAAAGCGAAAGTGCCGATGACACGACCAGAGGTAGGAATCCTCAGAGAGATCTCACCCGGTATTGGAGCCGTTCTAGCTCCAAATGCTGGCCCAATGACCCATTGGGGCACCAATTGCTATCTCGTTGGAGAACGCGAATTAGCCATCATTGATCCCGGACCGGCTGAGCCAATCCATATTGCAAACCTCTTGCGAGCCATTGGCAATAGAATGGTGAGCCACATTTTGATCACCCACGCACACGCCGACCACAGCGCAGCTGCAATGGCCCTTTCTAGTAAGACCGGAGCGCCAATCGTTGGGTTTGGCCGTGCAAACGCAGGGCGGAGAAGTGTGATGGAGCAGCTTGCAAGAGCCGGGCATCTCGCGGGTGGCGAAGGTTTGGATAAGACATTTGCTCCCGACCACGAGGTCAATGAAGGAGACACACTGAGAACGTCGGAATTCGCCGCCAGAGTTCTTCACATTCCCGGCCATTTTGCGGGGCATCTTGGCTTTCAGATTGAAGACAATATCTTTGTCGGTGATCACGTAATGGATTGGTCAACGTCCATCGTCTCTCCTCCTGACGGGCATCTGGCTGACTTTCTCGCGTCCTGTAAGAAGCTCATTTCTCTTTCACCGTCGTTCTGCCTTACTGGACACGGCGGGCCGCTCACCGATCCGATCGCGAGGCTAGAGTGGTTAGTCGCACATCGAAAACGGCGCGAATCTCAAATCCTAGGGACACTTTCGAACGCGCCGGTGTCCATTGAGACCATCGTCTCACGAGTCTATCCTGATGTTCCCTCGAATGTCAGACCAGCTGCCGCGCGCAACGTCCTGGCCCACCTGATTGATTTATGGGAACGGCGCATAATTAGGCCACTACCGGAGATGCGTTGGGACGCGAAGTTTCGGTTGAGATAACCTGCGGGACACCCTTTTAAGTTTCTAACAAACACCCACTGGACGCGCCCGAAAAGCATTGTTATATCGCGCCAGTGTTCCGGCGTAGCTCAGCGGTAGAGCAGTTGACTGTTAATCAATTGGTCGTAGGTTCGATCCCTACCGCCGGAGCCAAAATCTCTCAGAGATAACAAGAGAGTAACAGGCCGCCCCGCAGGGCGGTTTTTGGTTTCTGCAACATCTCTGCAACAAGGCGACTATCTCGGTTATGTGCCTGCACAAATGAACGTGCAGAGGTTGCAAAGCTAGAGAGTGGCGCATGGATGTTGCGCGAGGCTGCAATGGCATTGGGTATCGCTCAAGAAGAAGTAGACAAACTCCTGAGACCCAA
>JABDPD010000267.1 GCA_013042895.1 Boseongicola sp.
GATGGGGTGCGAATTGGCTCTCGGGGTGGATCAGTCACCATCGCCCATGGCGCGAAGAACACCTTGGGTTAGAGGCCCACGAATGGATCGCCGGCTTCATCCACATTGGCACCGAACGCATGATACCACCCGAGCGGCCTCGTCCAGACCTCACAAAGATCACCACATGGGTTGAGACATGATCCTGACGTCCATCGCCGACGCAATCTCACAGCTATCCGACCCACGTTTCCGAAGCGTGCTGATAAAGGGTGTCGGCCTTACAATCGGCCTCCTCGCCGCTGCCTATGCCGTGATCTTCTTCTTTATCCAGTGGTTTCTTCCTGACAGTCTTTCGCTTCCGTTCATCGGAGAGATTACCTTCGTAGACACTCTTTTGTCGTGGGCCTCAGTGATCCTTATGCTCGGTTTGTCGGTATTTCTGATGGTCCCCGTCGCCTCAGCATTCACGGGTCTGTTTCTCGAAGACGTCGCCGACGCTGTTGAAGAGCGCCACTATCCAGCCGTCTCAACCGCACCCCGGGTTGGTATTCCGGAAGGCTTGCGCGAAGGCCTCAGCTTCCTTGCGGTGCTGATTGTGGCGAACATCGCAGCACTGGTGCTCTACTTCACACCCCTTGCGCCTTTTGTCTTCTACGGGCTGAACGGCTTCCTGCTTGGCCGAGAATACTTCCGCCTTATCGCCGTGCGTCGTTTAGGCCGCTCGGGCGCCAGGAAAGCGTTTCGCGCAAACTTAGTCACGATCTGGGCCGCGGGCGCGGTCATGGCAGTCCCGCTGACAATCCCGGTTCTGAACCTGTTGGTCCCCGTCGTCGGCGCAGCTGCCTTCACGCACCTCTACCACCGACTACAAGCGAGGGCTTAACCTTCGCGGCGCTCAAGCCGATTGAAAAAGTCGAAATCCGCCACGGTGATCCCGCCCCAAATGATGACGCTGGCGATCACAGCAAAAGCAACTGCCGCGATCCAGGTGGTCGTCACGAACTTGCGCTTCATCGAGAACGCCGAGGAAGGCGCACCTGCCGGCGTACCGGCGACCTTCTCACCCGCCTCGGCCTGCGATTCCACACGGATCGGCAAAATAATAAACAGAACCATGAACCAGATCACGGCAAACAAAACGATGCCCGAGACGATTGACATCAGACCTGCTCCAACTCGATCAAAGTACCGTTAAAGTCCTTGGGATGGAGGAACAAGACGGGCTTGCCATGCGCTCCAGTTTTTGGCTCGCCGCCGCCAAGAACGCGCGCTCCCTTTTCGATCAATTGCTTTGAGGCCGCGTGAATGTCATCCACCTCATAGCAAACGTGGTGAATGCCACCTGTAGGGTTTTTTTCAAGGAATCCGTTGATCGGGGAGGCCTCGCCCAACGGATATAGAAGCTCGATCTTCGTGTTCGGCAGCTCGATAAAAACAACTGTCACCCCATGATCCGGCTCATCTTGAGGCGCTCCGACGTTTGCTCCCAGCATATCCCTATACTGCGCTGACGCAGCTTCAAGATCTGGCACTGCAATCGCCACATGGTTCAGTCGTCCAATCATTTCACGCTCCTTCGCTCTCGCTGCGCGTTATCAACCTTCCCGAAACCCGCCACAAGAGACAGTCCGCCGCATCCGACCGCAATCACGTTCGCTTAACGGTTTATTAATGTTACGGTCAGATTGTTAACATCGGTCGAGCATGCGGCCCGGAGGTCGAACGATGCCGGAATCCCTTGAAGACTTTCTCTTGACGCGTCCACCGACTGCGGAGCGTCCACTCCTTGGTCAAACTGTCCTCGTTGTTGAGGACAGCCGTTTTGCCTGCGAAGCTCTGCGAATGATTTGCCAACGCTCGGGCGCACGTATCCGGCGCGCTGACTGCCTGAAATCCGCCGCCCGCCATTTGCGCACCTATCGTCCCGGTATAGTTCTTGTCGACGTGGGCCTGTCGGACGGCTCTGGTCTCGATCTGGTCCGCGACCTCGCCGCAAGCGATGCGCGCGTCAGTGTAATTGCGGCAATGTCAGGGGAAACCCAAAACAACGACGCCGCCCTTGCCGCTGGCGCCGACGTTTTCATTCCCAAGCCAATCAGGTCCGTCTCAGCATTCCAGGCGACTATTCTAGCTGAACTCCCCAGAGACGCCCGCCCAGTTGGATTACGGCCAGTCTCAAGTGACGAGGTCATCCCCGACCCCATCGCCTACCGCGACGACCTCGTACTGGCCGCCGATCTCTTGGAAACGCACACCGATATCGAAACATTTCAGTACGTGGCCTCATTTCTCACCGGCCTTGGAAACGCGGCCGACGACGACGGTCTCGCGAAAGCCGCCCAAAGCGTGAACCAGATGCTTCCAGCGAAAGCTCCGCCAACCGATGCCATACAATCGCTTTTAGCGGTGGTTCAAAACCGCCTCACAGACTTGCAGCAGGTCTAAACACGCGTGGGGTCAGTACTCACAAGCACCGTTCCGGTCCACTCACCCAAGCTTCGAATCTGCCGTCCATCGATATCAAAGTTCGTATCATCCAGCCACGACTGATAGGCCTCGCGAAGCACTGGCCACTCGCTATCAATCGCCGCAAACCAGGCCGTATCCCGGTTGCGCCCGTTCACAACACCTGCCTGACGAAACACGCCTTCATAGCTAAACCCGAATCTCTCAGCGGCGCGCCGTGACGGCATGTTGGCCGCGTCACACTTCCATTCGAACCGCCGATAGCCTGCTTCAAACGCCCATTTCATTAGCAAATATACGGCCTCTGTCGCCTCCCGTGTTCGCTGAAGCCTTGGCGCAAACGTTAACCACCCAGTCTCGATCGTTCCGGCCGAGGGCGTAATCCGCATCAGGCTGAGCGTGCCACCAAGTCGCCCGTCAGCCATTCGCACGGCAAAATGAAGCGGGTCTGCCAAGGTGCAGTTCGCCTCAACCCATTCCGAATACCCTGTCGTGTCAAACGGGCCGATCGGCAAGTAGTGCCACATCGCGTCTTTACGGTCCTCAAGATGAGCTTCTCTAAGCCCGGGCACATGCTCAAGCGTCAGGGGCTCAAGCCGCGCAAACCGCCCCTGATGAACTGCCCGAACTGGAGCCGCGGGCGGGGTCCAATCGGCCAAAGCTCGATCACTCATACAACTTCACCTTTCATTAAGTTTGTTCTACCAATGTTCTCAACTCCAAGCCGCACTTCGCGCATTGCAAATCGCCAGAGGTCATCGCATCATGTTGGACATGACAAGCACGCCGACACAAGACCTGTCCAAGTTTTTGGGCGACGACCGCTTCGGCTGCGTGATGGCCGATCCTCCGTGGCGGTTTACCAACCGCACCGGCAAAGTCGCGCCCGAGCACAAACGCCTGTCACGCTATCCCACAATGACGCTCGACGAAATTTGTGACCTGCCCGTTGCCGAGCACATGGAAGACCGCGCGCATTGCTACATGTGGGTGCCAAACGCACTTTTGCCCGACGGTCTGCGTGTTCTGAATGCCTGGGGGTTTGAATACAAATCCAACATCATCTGGCACAAAATCCGCAAAGACGGCGGCTCGGACGGTCGCGGTGTTGGCTTCTATTTCCGCAATGTCACCGAGGTCTTGCTCTTTGGCACCCGCGGCAAGAATGCCCGCACCCTCGCGCCGGGACGTCGGCAAGTGAACATGATGCAAACCCGCAAACGCGAGCATTCTCGCAAACCCGATGAGCAATACGAGCTGATCGAGGGCTGTTCATGGGGGCCCTACCTCGAGCTTTTCGGCCGCGGCGTGCGCGACGGCTGGACCGTCTGGGGCAATCAGGCCGATGCCGATTACAAACCAGGCTGGAAAACCTACGCCCATAATTCAGGCGTTGCGGCGGAATAGTCAGCCGACCAAACAGCTTTCCGGCAATCCGATCAGCAACAACGGACAGGGATTGCCCACGCCCCGCTCCAACCGCTCCTCCAATTTGCGCCAATGGGTCGTCGACTGCCCGTATTTGGAGGTCACAAAGGTCTGGGTAAACGCCTCCACAAACGACGCTCCATCCTCCATCATCCGCGCCACAGATCGCCGCTGCGCCGCTGTACGTTCCGTCACACCAAACGCCGCAAGGTCTTCCTCGGAGGCAACCCCGGCGCGATGCAACAAGTCACCAATCCGGCGCACAAACGCCGACTGCAAAGACGCACCTCGCGTCACAATGATCCCGACACTCACCGCAGATTGCACGTGTAGCCTCTGAAAGCTCTCTAGATCGCGATCATAGAACGGGTCTTTGTTATTCCACTCGATTTCTAGAGCGAGTGTTCCGGCCTCAGCCCGCATCACATGGTCGACCTCGTGGCCAATGCCCACCCGTTGCACCCCATCAACCGAGGTCGCCACGCGAAAAGTGTGCTTGGGCCAACCAAGCTCATATAGTTGATGACGGAGACGTTGTGTGAATACCGCCTCACCGCCACCGCTTCCAATCAGCTCGGATACTTCAATCTGGAACTCAGCCAAAGCCGACACCAGATCGGCGGTCTCATTCGGGAAATCGACCGACAGGATCGCGCTCGCGTGGTTGCGCGTTCGAACGTCAAATCCCTCCGAGACAAGCGCCTCCAACATCAGTCCTCCGGCGGTAACACCCGCAAACGAAGTTCACGCAACTGCTCGTTCGTTGGCAGGCTCGGCGCATCCATCATCAGGTCTTCGGCGCGCTGGTTCATCGGGAACAAGATCACCTCACGGATGTTTTGCTCATCCGCCAGAAGCATCACGATCCGGTCAATGCCTGCAGCACACCCACCGTGCGGCGGTGCGCCAAAGCGGAACGCATTGACCATTCCGCCAAAGCGCTTCTTCACCTCGTCTTCTCCGTAACCCGCAATCTCAAAGGCCTTGAACATAATCTCGGGACGGTGATTCCGGATCGCGCCAGACACGATTTCATACCCGTTACAGGCAAGGTCATATTGATAGCCCAGCACCTCTAACGGATCGCCCAAAAGCGCGTCCATCCCGCCTTGCGGCATCGAGAAAGGGTTGTGCTCAAAATCAACCTCGCCGGTTTCCTCGTCCTTTTCATAGATCGGGAAATCCACGATCCATGCAAAAGCGAAGCGATCCTTGTCGGTCAGCCCAAGATCATCGCCGATCACATCCCGCGCTTTGCCAGCAACGGTCTCGAACGCCTTCGCCTTGCCACCAAGGAAGAACGCCGCGTCGCCGACACCCAGCCCCAACTGCTCGCGAATGGCTTCCGTGCGCTCGGGGCCAATGTTCTTCGCCAAAGGCCCGGCAGCTTCCATACCTTCGCCCTGATCGCGCCAGAAGATATACCCCATTCCGGGCAGCCCTTCCTTCTGCGCAAAGGCATTCATCCGGTCACAGAACTTGCGCGAACCACCGGTCGGTGCCGGAATAGCGCGGATTTCCGTGCCTTCCTGCTCCAGAATCTTCGCAAAAATCGCAAAACCCGATCCACGGAAGTGCTCGGACACATCTTGCATCTTGATCGGGTTCCTGAGGTCCGGCTTGTCCGTGCCATACCACAACGCCGCATCGCGATACGAAATCTGAGGCCACTCGCTGTCGACCTTACGGCCACCCCCGAATTCCTCAAACACGCCCTGCAACACCGGCTGGATCGTGTCGAACACGTCCTGCTGGCTCACAAACGACATCTCCAAATCCAACTGGTAGAAATCCGTCGGCGAGCGATCCGCGCGCGGGTCTTCATCGCGGAAACACGGCGCAATCTGGAAATACTTGTCGAACCCCGACACCATCAACAGCTGCTTGAACTGCTGGGGGGCTTGCGGCAGCGCATAGAACTTTCCCGGGTGCAGACGCGACGGCACAAGGAAGTCCCGTGCGCCCTCAGGCGACGATGCCGTAATGATCGGTGTTTGAAACTCGCGGAAGTCCAACCCCCACATCCGCTTACGCATGGACGCCACAACATCCGAGCGCAGTTTCATGTTGTCCTGCATCGCTTCGCGGCGCAAATCGAGGAAGCGATACTTCAAACGCGTTTCCTCCGGATACTCCTGATCGCCAAAAACGATCAAAGGCAGCTCCTCAGATGCGCCCAGAACCTCAAGGTCTCGCACAAAGACCTCAACCTCACCGGTTGGGATTTTCGCGTTCACCAACTCCGGGTCGCGCGCCTTCACGTTGCCGTCGATGCGGATACACCACTCTGAACGCACCTTCTCCATCTCGGCGAAGACCGGGCTGTCGGGGTCGCACAGAACCTGCGTAATCCCGTAGTGGTCGCGCAGGTCGACAAATAGAATGCCACCGTGGTCACGGATACGGAGAACCCAGCCCGAAAGGCGAACGGTGTCGCCGACGTTTGAGGCGTTCAGATCGGCGCAGGAATGGCTGCGATAGGCGTGCATATGGTGTCCCCTCAAGGGCGGTATTGGAAAGTTTCGGCCATACACCGCGCGAGGGGCCTAAAGTCAAGCAAGACCCGTCAAAACAACGAACCGCTCCAACAGCACAAGAATCAAGAAAACCAGCCGAACCAGCCCTTGCGCCTGCCCGTCCAATCCCTATAACCCACGACAATTTGCGTGACCTAGGGGATGGCCGATGCCTAAAAGAACCGACATCAAGTCGATCATGATTATCGGCGCAGGTCCCATCGTCATCGGACAAGCTTGCGAATTCGACTATTCCGGTGCTCAGGCCTGCAAGGCGCTGCGCGAAGAAGGCTTCCGCGTCATCCTCGTCAATTCGAATCCCGCCACCATCATGACCGACCCGGAACTCGCCGACGCCACCTACATTGAACCCATCACCCCCGAAGTCGTCGCCAAGATCATCGAAAAAGAGCGCCCCGACGCGCTCCTGCCCACCATGGGCGGTCAAACCGGCCTCAACACCTCGCTCGCCCTCGAAGAAATGGGCGTCCTCGAAAAGTTCGGCGTCGAGATGATCGGCGCGACGCGTGACGCCATCGAGATGGCCGAAGACCGCAAGCTCTTCCGCGAAGCCATGGACCGCATCGGCCTTGAAAACCCCAAAGCCACAATCATCGCCGCCCCCAAAACCGACTCAGGCCGCTACGACATCCCCAAAGGTCTCGAAGACGCCATGGCCGCCATCGACTACGTCGGCCTCCCCGCCATCATCCGCCCCGCATTCACCCTCGGCGGCACCGGCGGCGGCATCGCCTACAACCGCGACGACTATTTCGAGATCTGCCGCCGCGGCCTTGAGGCCTCCCCCGTCGCACAAATCCTCATCGACGAATCTCTCCTCGGTTGGAAAGAATACGAAATGGAAGTTGTCCGCGACCGCGCAGACAACGCCATTATCGTCTGTTCTATCGAAAACGTAGACCCGATGGGCGTCCACACCGGAGATTCAATCACCGTCGCCCCGGCCCTGACGCTGACGGACAAAGAATACCAGATGATGCGCTCGGCCAGCATCGCCGTTCTGCGCGAGATTGGCGTCGAGACGGGTGGCTCCAACGTCCAATGGGCCGTGAACCCCGCTGATGGCCGCATGGTCGTCATCGAAATGAACCCCCGCGTCTCGCGCTCCTCGGCGCTCGCCTCCAAAGCCACCGGCTTCCCCATCGCGAAAATCGCGGCAAAACTCGCCATTGGCTACACGCTTGATGAACTCGATAACGACATCACCAAAGTCACGCCAGCCAGCTTTGAGCCAACGATTGACTATGTCGTCACCAAAATCCCGCGTTTTGCCTTTGAGAAATTCCCCGGCTCTGAGCCACACCTGACGACGGCGATGAAATCGGTCGGCGAAGCCATGGCCATCGGGCGCACCTTCCACGAGTCGATGCAAAAAGCGCTGGCATCGATGGAAACCGGGCTAACGGGTTTTGACGAAATAGAGATTCCCGGCGCGCCCGACAAAGCGGCGATTACCGCGGCTCTGTCAAAACAAACCCCCGAGCGTATCCGCGTCATTGCCC
>JABDPD010000272.1 GCA_013042895.1 Boseongicola sp.
CATTGGAGCAATGCGGGAAGCACAAAAGCCGCGCGCCTTTAAGGAGGGGGCGAAGCGTTTCAGGGTCAAGACTGCCGGTCTGGGGATCGACCTGCCATTCTCGGACTTCAATGCCTGCGTCAGCAAGCCGGCGCCATGCTCCTGTATTTGCTTCGTGATCCTGATTTGTCACGACGATGGAATCGCCGGGTTCCAGCAAGTCGCGAAACGCTTGTGCGAGAACGTATACATTCTGGGTAGTGGACGGGCCGAAGGCGACTTCGTCGGGCTCAACACCTAGCATTCCAGACAGGCGCAATCGCGCTTCGTCCATTTCTTCTCCCCCAACCCGACTTGCAGGGAACGCCCAGTAAGGTTGGACTTTGCGCTCGCGGTAGAAGCGTTCAAGCCGCTCAGTGACAAAGCGGCAGGAGTACGACCCGCCCGCGCTTTCGAAAAAGGCCTGATCGGCGAGCGATGGCTCTTGGAATGCGGGAAACAGCGAGCGGACGAATTGGGGATCGAGAGTTTTCAACAGTATTGGCCTTCAGGGTTTTGAGGAGCGACAATGGCGCGAGTGGCTACAGAAGGCAACGCGGCTTGTTTTTGGCAAAGCGCGCGTGGGACGCCGTGCTTATGACGGGTTCCTCGCAAATAGTGTCGTTGCGAGCGCATGCCCATGTGGGTTTCGCGATTTACGATTTCCGGTTATAGAGAGTTATTAAAATAACGTTTCTAAAACGCCGCATGAGCACTTCAGGCGCGGGTAGAATGAAACGAAATACATGGGAGGGATAGAGAATTGCCAGTTAAACCACCGGTGACCGATCTGCCGATACGCGTCGCAGAGTCCGGTTTCTACAAAGGCTTCACCAAGGACGTGACCATCACCGCGAAAATCGCGGTTGGTGCGTTGATTTTATGGGCCATCGCGTTTCCAGAACAGGCGGCCAGCGTCCTAGGGGCCCTGAATACAATCATTCTGGCGACCTTCAGCTATTGGTATGTCTATGTGATGGCGTTCTTTGTCATCCTGTGTTTCGCGCTGGCGCTCTGGCCTACTGCGGGGCGTCTGAAATTGGGTTTGGAGAGTGACAAACCCGAATTCTCGAATTTCTCATGGTTCTCGATGATGTTCGGGGCCGGTATCGGTATTGGCATGCTGACCTTTGCGACCGCCGAACCGATGTATCACTTCGGCGCAAACCCCAGCACAATTCAGGGTCTGACCGAAGGCAGCACGGCTGGAAACGTCCGGGACGCATATATCTGGTCGTTCACACACTGGGGACTTGCCGCTTGGGCGTCTTACGCAATTGTGGGTCTGGCTTTGGGATACTTCTCGTATCGGCGAGGCCTGCCCTTGACGATCCGCTCGGCGCTCACGCCGATATTCGGTCAGAAACTGTCGGGTCCAATTGGTCATACAGTGGATGTCGTTGCGGTTGTCGCAACCGTTCTGGGTGTCGCACAGACTCTCGGTTTCGGTGTTGAGCAGTTCGTTTCGGGTCTGGTGCGTATCGGATTTGGGGACTGGCTGCAGGCAACTGCTGAGGACGGGTCTGTCAGTTCGTCGACTGCGGGTATCGTGGTTGCCCTTGTGGTAATCATGGGGGCTTCGACACTATCTGCCCTGTCTGGCGTTGGCAAAGGCATCAAATGGTTGTCGAATATCAACATGGGGCTGAGCTTCTTCGTTCTAGCGTTTTTCCTGTTGTTCGGTTCAACCTTCTTCGGCATGACCGCCTTATTCGTCGGCATCTGGGATTACCTTGCCTCCATTCCGGCCAACCTCTTCACGGTCTGGGCGCCTGTTGCATCCGAGACTTTCTCGGCGAACATTCCGGCTTCGGTTCAGGCTTTGCCTGCTGAGGATTTGGCGAGCATCTACAGCTCGGCGACCAGCCCATGGGGCACACTTGCGTCCTTCAACGAGGGCTTGCCAGCGTCTGCAGCGGCGTTGTCAGCTGAAGATATCGCAGCGACCTATGCCGTGGCGACCGAAGGCCGTTTGTCTGGTTGGCAAGGTGCCTGGACCATCTTCTACTGGGCATGGTGGATCGCGTTTGCACCCTTCGTGGGCGTGTTCCTTGCGCGCATCTCGAAAGGCCGCACCATTCGCGAGTATGTGCTTGGAGCCATGATCATTCCGGCGCTGATGTGCTTTGTGTGGTTCGCGCTTGTGGGTGGCACAGCCATTGATCTGGAACTGACGGGTGTTGCTGATGGCGCGATTGCCGGGGCTGGCCAGTCGGATCAGCTGTTTGCAATGCTGGCGGTCATGCTGAGCGATGTTCTGGCTTATGCAATGTCTGTTATCGTGGTGGTCCTGCTTTTGACTTATCTCGTGACATCGGCTGACAGTGCGGTGTTGATCATCAACACGATCAATGCAGCGGGCGACGAAGGCCCGAAAGCACGTCCGCACATCCTGTTCTGGGGCGCAGCCCTTGCATTGGTTGTGGGTGGTTTGATCATCGCGGGTGGTTTGGGTGCGATCCAGACTGCCATGGTGATCGGTGCCCTGCCGTTCAGCTTTGTGATGGTCCTGATGGGACTTGCTCTCATCAAGGCGATCTGGCGTGATGGCAAGCGCGAAAAGCACGGGCTTGCCACAACGCATGTTGACGGTTCGCCCGACGGTGTGCCTGCCGAGTAAGGTCACCTTAAACTACAATACAATGAGACCCCGCTGCCTATGCAGTGGGGTCTTTTTTCGTCCCATACGACTACCGGTTTATACGGCCGCCGCCATCGCTGATTGTCCGGCCATCTTGGCTGCGAGTCGCTCTTGGGCGGGTGTCACGTAGTCGTCCATGATCTTGCGGATAGCGATGATCTCTTTTTCCGTGCCAGACGCCAGGCGCAACGGCTTTTCACCGTTGATCAGGTAGATAAGGCAGTGGCAGTCGGGACCGTCTATGGACTTGGTGACACCAACACCAATCACTTGATCGATATCGACCGTCGCCAAAACTTCGCCTCGCCCGCGCGGGTTACGCGAAACAAAGCGGATTTCTCTACGTTGGCGATCAACTTGCACTTCGGGACGGAATCCACGAGCCGAGATAGAGATGATCAAACCACCCGCGACACCGAGAACTGCCGTCAGCATTAGTTTCATAGCGATCATGTCGGGGCCATAGAGACTGCCTGGGAGGACCCATTGGCCGAACGCGCTAAGTAAGAGAACCCCGCCCAGAAAGGTCAGAGCCCACTCGGTGAGAGTTTCCCCCTTGTCTTCCTTCATATCGGCAGGTCGAAGCCGGAAACCCCAAGGCATATTGATGAATTCAAGGCCCGGCTTGTTGGGATCGACATTTCCTGTGCTACGTAGTGCCATAGGGCAAAAGTCCCGTTGGTTTCGAACATCTGTTCTCGATTTACCAACGAAAAAGGGCAACTTTTGGACGGGGTTGCATCACGATTGTGGACGTGTATAAGCCGCTGATCCGCCGCAAGATTGCTTGACCGGCGCAGCCTCTCGTGGACGAGAGCGGCGGATGAGCCCTCGTCCTTTGAAGTGCGCCCTGAAAATGATGGAGATCGCATGCCACTTTACGAGCATGTCATGATTGCGCGTCAGGACTTGTCCAACACGCAAGCCGAAGGCCTTATCGAACATTTTGGCACCGTTCTTTCCGACAATGGTGGAAACCTTGTTGAGAACGAGTACTGGGGCGTCAAAACGATGGCCTACAAGATTAACAAGAACCGTAAGGGCCACTATGCCTTCCTGAAGACGGACGCACCTGCGGAAGCCGTTCAGGAAATGGAACGCCTGATGCGTCTGCACGAAGACGTCATGCGCGTTTTGACCATCAAGGTCGACGAGCACGAAGAAGGCCCCTCGGTTCAAACGCGTAAATCCGACGAACGCGGCGAACGCCGTGAACGCCGCTAAGTCAGGAAGGACATTCAATCATGGCTGGTAAACCATTTTTCCGCCGTCGTAAGGTCTGCCCTTTCTCGGGCGATAACGCACCTAAGATCGACTACAAGGATTCGAAACTGCTTCAGCGCTATATCTCTGAGCGCGGCAAGATCGTTCCTTCCCGTATCACTGCCGTTTCGGCCAAGAAGCAGCGTGAACTGGCCCGTGCAATTAAGCGTGCCCGTTTCCTCGCTCTTCTGCCATACGCCGTAAAATAAGGAGATTTGAGCAATGCAGGTTATCCTTTTGGAACGCGTGGCAAATCTGGGTCAGATGGGCGACATCGTGTCGGTCAAAGACGGCTATGCACGCAACTTTCTTTTGCCACAGGGCAAAGCGCAAACAGCATCAGATGCAAACGTAAGAGCATTTGAAGCACAAAAAGCGCAGCTTGAGG
>JABDPD010000275.1 GCA_013042895.1 Boseongicola sp.
GTGAAGCGCGGTTCGATCATCACGGTTGTTGTGACGTCCATCGAAGAAGGTGGCGTTGAGGTCGAATACGAGGGCATGAAGTCATTCATCCGTCGTTCGGATCTCTCGCGTGACCGTGCAGAGCAGCGTCCAGACCGGTTTGCGGTTGGCGACAAAGTTGACGTTCGCGTCACCAACGTCGACGCCAAAACGCGCCGTCTCGGCCTCTCGATCAAGGCTCGCGAGATTGCAGAAGAGAAAGAGGCCGTCGAACAGTATGGCTCCTCGGACTCAGGTGCATCGCTTGGCGATATTCTTGGCGCTGCTCTGAAGGGCGACGAGAAGTAATAGATGGCTCCTTGCTAGGACCAGAAAGGCCCGCGGTTTTGCCGCGGGCCTTTTGCATTGTTGGCCCGGTTTCGGAGCGGTGAAGCAAGCGATTTCGGGTACGAATCGCAGACGCCGCCGCATCGCAGAAAAAACGCCCGCGCAATTTTCGAACCCGTCTGATTCACGAATGGTTCGCGTTTTCCCCCGCTTTTCAGGGCGATAGAGCAAATTTTCGGCGCAAATGAGATGCCATATTGGTTTTTTCTGCCGCGATTTATGCCTATAGTCACTCTACCTACTGTGTCCGATAGAGACGCGGAGCAAACATAACAACCTTCGGGGGGATACATGATCAGATCAGAACTGGTCCAAAAGATCGCAGACGAGAATCCCCACCTGTACCAACGCGACGTCGAACGTATTGTGTCGACGATTTTCGACGAGATTATTGATGCCATGGCACGCGGCGACCGGGTTGAGTTGCGCGGCTTTGGTGCATTTTCAGTCAAAAAGCGGGATGCCCGCGTCGGTCGCAATCCGCGCACCGGTGAGAGCGTTCAGGTGGAAGAAAAACACGTGCCGTTTTTTAAGACAGGCAAACTCCTTCGAGACCGTTTGAACGGGAAATAGGACAGAGGCGTAAATGCGCTATCTACGCTATGCAATACTAGCCGCGCTTGCGATCGTCATGGTGACGGTCGCAATCGCAAATCGAGGCCCGATCACCTTGCGGCTCTTGCCTGAGGAGTTGACTGGGCTGTTTGGCTTCTCGTGGGAAATCACGATGCCGGTGTTCGTGGTGCTGTTGATTGCGGTCATGTTCGGCGTTGTGCTCGGCTTCGTCTGGGAGTGGATCCGCGAGCACAAGTACCGCCGCGACGCTGTGGTTGAGCGGCGCACACGAGTTGAACTTGAGCGAGAGCTTGGGTCGACCGGAAAATCGAAGAAGCCGGGCGATGATGTTTTGGCCCTGCTTGAAGGCAACTGACGCCCCACTGATCTGAGCAAAATTCATGACACGAAGAACCCGCACGAAAATCTGTGGTCTGTCTACGCCTGAGACCGTTTTGGCGGCGGTTGAGGCCAACGCCGCCTATGTGGGGTTCGTGTTTTTCGAGAAATCTCCGCGCAATGTGTCTATTGCTCAGGCCTCCGAGTTGGCCATGAATGTTGTGCCGGGGGTCGCGAAAGTTGCTCTGACGGTGAATGCGGACGATGCGTTTCTGACGGCTCTGACGGATGGTGTGGCATTGGATATGTTGCAGCTTCACGGCAGCGAGAACGTGGCGCGGGTGGCCGAGGTACAGGCAAAGTTCGGTTTGCCTGTGATGAAGGCGGTTGGGGTTGCGGATGAGGGTGATCTCGATGCGGTGCGTCGTTACGCCGAAGTCGCAGATCAGATCCTGATTGATGCCAAGCCCCCGACGGGGTCGGAGCTGCCGGGGGGCAATGGGCTGGCTTTTGACTGGCGGCTGATGGCGGGCCAGAGGTTCGCTTGTCCGTGGATGTTGGCAGGTGGATTGACACCTGAGAACGTGGCCGAAGCGATTGCTCTAACTGGGGCACGGCAGGTGGATGTTTCGTCGGGCGTCGAAAGTGCGCCGGGTGTGAAGGATGTTGACGCTATCCGGGCGTTTATTGAGGCCGCAGGATGAGCCTTGCGTTCCGGGTGGCTGGACGACGGGATGTTGCGGCGGCTGTGGAGCTGTTGCGTGACGATGGTTTGGGCCGCTTGCGCGAAACGGCGCCGCCAGAGGTCTATATGTCAGCCTTTGCCGAGATGATGGCGATGCCCGGGAACCGATTGATCGTGGGAGAGCGGGATAAGGACATCCTTGCGACTTACCAGATCACGATCATACCGGGCGTTTCACTTTCCGGTGCGCGGCGCGCTCAGATCGAAGGTGTGCGCGTTGCCTCTGAACTGCGTAGCCAAGGGATTGGGGCTTTGTTGATCGCGGACGCAGAAAAGCGCGCGCGAGCCGCCGGGGCGGTAATGATGCAGCTGACGATGAACCAAGACCGCGAGGACGCGCGGCGCTTTTACGAACGCGAAGGTTTTGTGGCCAGCCATTTTGGTTTCAAGAAGGCACTCTGAAAACCTCTATTTCTTCTTGGCAATAATACTCTGGGGAGCGCGAGGGGCAAAGCCACTCGCATGGATCGCCCGCGAAGCGGGTGAAATAAAGGCTTACTAATTTCCAAAGATCTCGTTCAACACATTGAGGATCACGCGCTCCACCGTATTGTCCCCGCCTGGGTTGCCGTCGCGTCTGGGCCGCTGCTCTGTGGCAACTTGTCGGGACGGCGTAGGCGCGGACATCGGTAGGTTGCGCGCGGGTAGACCTTCGTGAACACGGACCATGGTCTCGCGCCAGATCTCGGCCGGTAGCCCGCCGCCTGTGACGCCAGAAAGCGGTGTGTTATCGTCGTAACCCATCCAGACACCAGCCACATAGTCAGCTGTAAAACCTATGAACCAAGCATCGCGCGCGGCTTGCGTCGTGCCGGTTTTGCCAGCTGCAGGGCGGCCTTCGAGACGGGCGCGGGTGCCCGTGCCGCGATTTATGACTTCGCTCATCATGAAGGTCAGTCCGCGTGCGGCTTGCTCGGTTATGACACGCTCGCCAATGCCGCCTACTTGAGAAAGCAGGGGATTGCTTTCTCCTTTCAGGCTAAGTTCTACAAGGCCGTAGGGCGACACAGAGGAGCCACCGTTAAGAATGCCTGCATAGGCGCCGGTCATCTCCAAGAGCGTGCTTTCCGAGGTGCCAAGGGCAAGGGCAGGGCCTACGGCGAGGTCGCTTTCGATGCCGAAGTCCGAGGCAATATTCACCACAGCTTCGCGTCCGACGCGGTCGAAGACCTTGACGGCGGGGATGTTCAAGGATTGGGCGAGAGCCTCTGTAAGAGTAACCAGGCCTTTGTAATCACGAGAGTAATTGGATGGGCACCACTCGCCCGAGCCAGGGACGTTCATGCAGAGCGGTTCATCAGTGACTGTGTCGTTGGGCGAATAGCCAAGATCGAGGGCTGCGCCATAGACAAAGGGTTTGAAGGCCGAGCCGGTTTGGCGTTTGGCTTGAATAGCGCGATTGAATTGACCTGCGATCCCACGGAATTTTCGACCGCCAACCATGGCGCGGACGGCTCCGTCGGCGCTCATCACGACGATGGCGGCTTGGGCCTCGCTTCCTTCTCGAACTTTATTATCAAAGACCCATTGAAGCGCTTCTTCGGCCGCGTCCTGTATGCCTTGGTCGAATGTTGTGCGGATCACGACGTCTTCAGTGGTGTCGTCTGTGAGGAAGGCGGGGCCTTGGTCCATGACCCAATCGGCGAAGTAGCCACCGGCGCGCGCTTCGGCGGCTTCGGAGAGTTCGGCGGGGTTGGCGCGTGCGAAGCGGGCTTCGTCAGCAGTCAGTTTGCCTTGGGTCTCCATCAGGCCAATGATGAGATTCGCCCTGTCGCGTGAGCGTTGCAGATTTGCGGTTGGTGCGTAGCGGGTCGGGGCAACAAGTAGCCCTGCGAGCATGGCGGCCTCGGACGGCAGAAGCTCGTTTGCGGAGCGGCCGAAATAGCGTTGGGCCGCAGCCTCGAACCCACGTGAGCCTGCACCTAGGTAGGCGCGGTTGAGGTAGATCGTGAGGATGTCGTCTTTCGAATAGCGAAGCTCCATCGCCATTGAGTAGACGGCTTCCTTCATCTTGCGCGTCAGCGTGGTGCGGCGACAGTCGGTTTCGTATTCGGCCTCGGTCATGCCGCTGGTTGGATCATAGGGTGTGCCGAGGCAGAGGAGTTTCGCAGTCTGTTGGGTGATGGTTGAGCCACCGTGACCGGAAAGTGGCCCGCGCCCTTCGGACAAATTGATGCGAATGGCGCTGGCGATGCCGCGAGGAGAAATTCCGAAGTGACGGTAAAAGCGGCGGTCTTCGGTCGCGATGATAGCGTTTTTCAGGAATGGCGAGACGGTTTCGGCGGTGATCTGACCGCCGAATTGTTCGCCGCGCCAGGCGTAGACCTGCCCGGTGCGATCAAGCATTGTGACGGAGCCGCGTGCTCGGCCATCAAGGAGGTTGTTCACCGGGGGCAGGGTGGCCGCATAGAATATGACGGCGCCGGTCAGAATGATCGTGGCAAACGCTGTGACCCGCCAGCCGATGCCCCAAACCAATCGGAACAAAAAGCGGAACAGCCAAACAAACGGGTTGCGCGACCGCGTGCGTTGCACGGGTTTCTTGCGTTTTGACTTGATTTTGCGGGGCTTTGCTGCCGCTGCTTTTTTTGACTGTCTTTTGTCTGCAACTAGCGGCGGACGCCCTTTGCCCGTGCCACTCATACGATGGGTCCAATACTGCTCTCGCTGCCAACATAGTCACTGAATCACCAAATGTAGAGAGCGATTTCTGTCAGCGTCGTGACGTCCGACAATCTATGATTTGATTAAAAATTAATCATAAGTGAGAATTTGTGCAAAAATTGTGCAAGTCGGATGTTTTTTCACCGGAATCCGCCCTCAGTTTCCTTGATGCCGCGCTGCAGCAACGCTCTTTCTTCCTTCATACCGCGAGCGAAGGGGCTCGCTTAGTCGGAAGGGGAACGATGAAACTTATCATTGCAGCAATAAAGCCGTTCAAGCTGGAGGAGGTGCGCGAAGCGCTCACGTCCATCGGAGTGCGTGGCATGATGGTGACCGAGATTAAGGGCTTCGGCTCGCAGTCCGGGCATACCGAAATCTATCGTGGCGCTGAATACGCCGTGAATTTTGTGCCGAAGGTCAAGCTTGAGATTGTGGTCGCAGCCAGCATGGCGGACCAGGTCGTTGAGACCATCGCGACAACCGCCAAGACCGACAAGATCGGCGACGGCAAAATCTTCGTACTCGATGTGCAAAGCGCTCTGCGTGTTCGCACAGGTGAGACGAACGATGAAGCTATTTGATCCGCGCAGAAAGGGATTAACTCAGATGAACTACAAGACACTCATATCTGCGACGGCTGGTGCTGCCTTGCTGCCGACGTTCGCTCTTGCTCAGGACGCGGCTCCTGACATTCAACCTTATATGCTGACCACTCTGTTGTTCCTTGTTGGTGGTTTCCTCGTGTTCTGGATGGCCGCTGGTTTTGCCATGCTTGAGGCGGGCCTTGTGCGTTCAAAGAACGTTACAATGCAGCTGACAAAGAACATCGCGTTGTTCTCAATTGCGTCGATCATGTACTGGTTGGTTGGTTTCAACCTGATGTATCCGGGCGATTTTAACGGATACTTTGCGTTCAACTTTGTTCCGACATCGCTTGAGCCCGTCGGCCTTGCGGCTGCGGATGCAGCACTTGATTACGCGTCTGTTGGTTCGGACTTCTTC
>JABDPD010000280.1 GCA_013042895.1 Boseongicola sp.
CATTAGCTAGTTTCTGGCCAACCATTCCGCCGCCGCCAATGATTAAGATGGATGTCATGATCAGTTCCCATTGAAGTTTTGCGCAGCCTAGGGTGGATCGGTACGGGCTGCCAGTTGGAACTGGTTGGATTGGCCGCGATGGGTATAGTTGGCTTGGATTTGAAAAGGAAACATGGTGGCGGCGAAATTTGGAACGTCGGGATTGCGGGGGCTGGCTGAGGAATTGAGCAACGAGACTGTGTCAGCCTATGTTTCGGCTTTTGTGAAGCATTTTGTCCCAGAAGGCACATTGGTCGTTGGCCGGGACTTGCGTGCATCGTCTCCCCGAATACTGCGGGCGGTGATCGAGTGCGCGCGTGGCACCGGAATTTCAGTGCTCGATTGCGGGGTTTTGCCGACGCCCGCCTTGGCGCTTGAGTGTGCGAAACGCGGGGCACCCGGTGTGATGGTCACAGGATCGCACATCCCGGCGGATCGGAACGGATTGAAGTTCTATACAATGGGTGGCGAGTTCACGAAGGCTGATGAGGCGGTCCTGCTTCGGGCAGTCCGCGATGGCGATCAGGCCGCAGTGGTTGAAGGCGGTGCGGTGGCGGCCTGTGACGCCGCGATCGCTTATGTTGAGCGGTACGCTTCATTCTTTGGACGCCTAGCATTGAGTGGAATGCGAGTAGGTGTTTGGGAGCATAGCTCAGCTGCGCGGGACGTCTTGCCTGACATTTTGAACAAGATTGGCGCAAGCGTGATCGCGCTGGGACGGACGGAAGACTTCATAGCCGTCGACACCGAGGCGATCAGCGGCCAGGTGCGCGCGCAACTGGAGGCTTGGGCAAAGGAGCACCAGCTAGATGCTATCGTCTCCACGGACGGAGATGCAGACCGACCCCTGGTCACTGATGAAACCGGCAACGTGGTGCCCGGCGATATATTGGGGCCGATTGTGGCGCGTGAGTTGAGCGCCCATCACATTGTAACAACCGTCTCGGCCAACACTATGGTTGAGGAGATGGACGTGTTCGAGCGGGTCTCGCGTTGCCGTATTGGCTCGCCCTATGTCGTTGAAAAAATGAACGATTTGATGAGTTCTGGGGCTCGTCATGTACTGGGGTATGAGCCAAATGGCGGTGTTCTGCTTGGCTTCAAGGCCGCACAGGGCGGGCGCAAAATCCCGCCCTTGATGACGCGAGATGCAGTTCTGCCAATTGTTGCTGTGTTGCGCGCCGCGTCGGGCGGGGCGGTTTCGGATCTTTTGATGGGATTGCCAAAACGACGTACGGCGACTGACAGGTTGACGGATGTTGCTCAGGAGGTTTCGTCCTCGATCGTCGCAGAGGTTTTGGCGGGCGCCTCAGAAATATTGCCGGTCAAACTGGGATCAGTTCTGCAAGTCGATTTAACGGACGGCGCGCGATTAACCATGGAAAACGGAATGATCGTTACGATCCGTCCATCCGGTAATGCGCCTGAGCTTCGTTGCTATGTCGAGGCGGAAAGCGGCGAGGCGGCGGCCTCAATGCTTGCCGAACTGCTCGCGCGGCTGGCTGAAAAAACTCGTTCGTGACGGAAATGGACCGCGATTTGCCGTGTGTTGTCATTGACAGTTTGGCGCCTCGCCCCTAGGCCGAAGGGGCTTTGGTTCTGTCGTATTTCGGTGCGGCGGTGAAAAGGGAACGCGGTGCGCGCATCATGCGCAATTCCGTGACTGCCCCCGCAACTGTAAGCGGCGAGCGACGGCTAAACGTGCCACTGGGCGGTAACGTCTGGGAAGGCAGGCCTGAGCAACGACCCGCGAAGTCAGGAGACCTGCCAAGGTTGTCACCCAGATCGTCCTCGGGGTGAGGTCGAGCAGCGGTTGTCCGCAGCGGTGATTTGCCGTCTGCGGAAAGTCTATTTTTCCAAAGGCTTATGTGGGGATTGAGCGCGTGCAGGACAGCACGTCTCACAGCATTGGAGTATGGGAAATGGGCGTGAAGTCTTTCCTTTTGTTAACGGCGGCGGTGATTGTTCCGCAGGCCGCACTGTCGCAAGACGTATTTGAGC
>JABDPD010000281.1 GCA_013042895.1 Boseongicola sp.
GCAGTCATCTACTACGTCTTGGAACACGATGGGGGGGCATCAGAGCTAAGGGTCAACATGACACCTTACACTCCATACCTCGTTTTCGTTGCTGTTGTTCTGTTTTCAAGAAGACGGGGCAATAATAGCGATTTGCAGTAGTATGGAGGCGACGGTCCTAGCTTGCGCTCGCTGGTCTCATTGGTGTCCCAAAAAAACAGCCAACTTTGCGGAGCGGTCAGCATTTCGATCTTAAGGAGATGCGATGTGGCGAACAGCAGCTTTGAGCCCATAGTTCCGAATGCTGCGATGGCTGCGAACGTCCGCTTTTGAAGTTCCTAGTGAAGCAGCGAAACGACTTGATCGGTTTCGGGTCTTCGTCTCGCTTCGTCGGGCAGTCGAGCGCACAAATGACGCCCCGTATGGCATGTGTGCTCGTCGGCACGTTTCAGCGAACCGTTCGCGAGTGCGTCTTCAATCAGGCAAAGATGTCCGATCAAGACGCCAGCGCTGGCTTTTGCCTCTTCCACGGCCAGGCTGTAGAGGGAAAATCTCGGACCGCGCATCGGATCGCCTGTGGGCGTGGCTGTCGCTTTTGACCAAACGGCCCAGTCATCTGCCCATGTCTGGTCGTGCAGCAGCGTCACTGTGTCGAACTCTGCGACCCGTTCAAGAAGTGCGGGTGCGCACACCGGTACAATCTCATCGGCACAAATCGAGACCTGATCGGTGGATCCATCGGGCACATCAAAGAAAATCGCCAGATCGAAAAGTTCTCTCGACAGGCTCGGCGGGGTTTCCATGGCAGTGACCGAGAAGTTGATCATGGGGAAGTGCGCTCTGACCTTGCTCAATCTTTTCGGCAGCCAAAGCTGAGCGACGGAAGGAAGGGCTGCGATGTGAAAATCCACGTCCGGTCCAAGGTTGCGCAAGGAGCGCGTTGCATCCGCCAAGGCGTCAAAGGCCAATGTGAATCGTGAGACCAGCGATGCTCCGGCCTTCGTCAACTCCACGCCTTGCGCGTTGCGGCGGAAGAGTGAAGTGCCCGCCCAGTCTTCCAAGGTCTTGATATGCTGAGAGATCGCGCCGGGCGTGACGCAAAGCTCGTCCGCAGCCGCGACAAAACTGACGTGTCGCGCAGCAGCTTCAAAAGCCCGCATGGCGTTCAGGGGCGGGCCTTTCGGACGTATGGGGGCGACGCTCATTTCTCAGCCTTAGTTTTTCTACGCCAAGAAATAGCAAATCTGCTTTGCGCTGTCACTCTCAAGGCGCCAAATTGCCGCAAACAGGAGGATGGCGGATGACACTTTTACAGCGAAACTGGGTTCCGGAAAAAAGCGAAACACTGGTCCAGGACATTGCCAACAAGGCTGCGTCCACGACCTCGGCAGATCTTCTGGCGCGGGTTCAGGAACTCGCCGAACGGAACCGCGTCATCCACGAGGAAGAATGCTTCAACCTCAACCCGGCGACCAATGTTATGAACCCCAAGGCAGAGGCGCTCTTATCGTCAGGTATCGGATCGCGTCCGTCCTTGGGCTATCCGGGCGACAAGTACGAAATGGGATTGGAAGCAATCGAAGAGATCGAGGTGATCGCCGCCCAGCTTTGCGCAGAGGTGTTCGACGCCAGATTTGCCGAAGTCCGTGTGCCCTCTGGCGCGATTGCCAACCTCTACGGCTTCATGGCGACGTGCAAACCAGGTGATGCGATTATTGCACCTCCTGCGTCGATCGGCGGACATGTTACGCACCATATCGCGGGCTGTGCGGGGCTTTTTGGCCTGCGCACGATCGAGGCTCCCATAAACGCTGATGGCTACACGGTCGATCTGGATCAGCTTCGAGCATTGGCCCAGGCTGAACGACCAAAGCTGATCACCATCGGCGGCAGTCTGAACCTGTTTGAGCACCCTGTGGCCGACATTCGCACCATCGCGGACGAAGTCGGCGCTAAGGTGATGTTCGACGCGGCACACCAATGCGGGATCATCGCCGGGCGGGCGTGGTCGAACCCGGTCAAGGAAGGCGCGCATTTTATGACGATGAGCACCTACAAAAGCCTTGGCGGACCGGCTGGGGGGCTGATCGTCACCAACGATGCCGAGATTGCCAAGGCGCTGGATGCCATCGCATTCCCCGGGATGACTGCCAACTTCGATGCGGCGAAGACGGCCGCTCTGGCGGTAACCATGCTGGATTGGAGGGACTTTGGGGAAGCCTATGCCAAGGAGATGATCGCAATGTCGCAAGCCTTGGCGGCCGCACTGGATTCCGAGGGTGTTCCGATCTTTGCGGGCGCCGAAGGCTTTACGAACTCCCACCAGTTCGCCGTATTGGCCGAACCCTTTGGCGGCGGTCAGGCGGCGTCGAAAAAGCTACGCTCAAATGGGTTCCTTGCTTGTGGCATCGGACTGCCGGTGGCAGCAGTCGATGGGGACATGAACGGCTTGCGTATCGGCACACCGGAACTGGTCCGTTGGGGCATGACGACGGCTGATGCTGGTCAGCTTGCTTCGCTGATCACGCGAAGTCTTCGTGGCGACAGCATGAGTGAAGAGGTAGCGACCTGGAGGCGAGACTTCGACACTCTCAGCTTTGTTCACTGAGATAGAAAGCCGACATATGTGTATTCTTGGCGAACGGCAGCTTCGTCCCGCTCTTCAGACCTTCGTCGCATCTCAAAAAAACTCACACAATGCGGGACAAAGACGACTCAGATAGATTCGCGTGAATGTGCTATAAACCAGAGGCAGTCGTTACCAGGAAGTGAGGGCTGTTCAATCGCAGCGACGGCCCGGAAGAACACGCTCTATGTCCGACACTATCATTGCCGCTGAACCGACCATCCGGCTTGTTGCCTTCTTTGGCATTTTGGCGGCCATGGCCCTTTGGGAAGTTGCAGCTCCCCGGCGAAGACGCGAGATTCCGCGCGTTGTCAGATGGACGAATAACCTGGCTCTTGTGGTGCTCGACACCGCGATTTTGCGGCTGACTTTTCCGATCCTCGCGGTTGGTCTTGCGGCAATGGCCGAGGAGCGCGGATGGGGACTCTTCAACAACATAAATTCGCCAGTTTGGGCCGCAATTTTTGTCTCGATGCTGTTGCTTGACCTTGCGATCTACCTTCAACACGTGATGTTTCACGCATTACCGGGGCTTTGGCGGCTACACCGCATGCATCACGCAGATCTCGAGTTTGACGCGACTACAGGCTTGCGTTTCCACCCGGCAGAAATCCTTATCTCGATGGGGATAAAGTTGGCAGTGGTCGCAGCTATGGGACCGCCAGCCGTCGCAGTGCTGTTGTTCGAGGTAATTTTGAACGCGACCGCTCTCTTCAACCATGCCAACATTGATTTGCCACGCCCGGTAGACCGTATGCTCAGATGGATCGTCGTAACCCCGGACATGCACCGAGTTCACCATTCGATTGACCCTCAGGAAACCAACTCGAACTTCGGATTTAATCTACCGTGGTGGGACCGCCTCTTTGGAACTTACATCGCGCAGCCCGCGGATGGGCATGAGAATATGATGATTGGCATCGAGCAGTTTCGCACGCGCCGCGACCTCTGGCTCGACCGGATGCTAATTCAGCCCATGCTCGGCTCTGCGATAGGTAATGTGTTTGACGACCGTAGCAATCGGAAGCGATCTTCCTCAAACTCATCTGGGCAAACCGAGACAGATACCAACAAGTAGACAAAATGCCCTCAGGCGATGACTTTGAGCGGCGCGCATTTCAAACGGCCGAATTGCCAAAAAAAAATTGACCATTTTAATGCCTAGCGCTGCCGTGGCTCGCGCGTCATGAGCGGAGGGCCTGCCAGTGGCTTTGCTTCATACACGGTACACCTCATACCCTGAAACCAACTGATCCAAGTTCAACGATCCAGCAGGCACTTGACCTCATCGCGGTAAGCATCAGCTTCGTCGGCCATCCAGTCCCTAAAATCGTTTTGCGTCTTGGTACGAGCCCGACCTCGTAACGATACCAGCCTGTACGAAAACTCCGACCGCGTCGCAGATTTGCCTCCGAAGGGCATGACCATCGAACCGTCGGCAAGAGCGGAAAAAGATTCGACCATTCCGCACAGCACGATACCCAGCCCTTCTTTTGCGCCCCTGAGTCCGGAACTGAGACGAGGAAACTCTGGAATGGTCGCTCGTTCTTCATACTCAAGACCGTATTTCTTGCTCCAACGTGCCCAGTTCAGCCAACTGGGATCGGTGGTCTCTTCCTTGACGTGAATGAGTGGAACGCCTTCGAGCGATGTGGCGCTTTCCGAAAGGCCGTATTGAGCCGCAAACTCTGGAGTGCAAATCGGGACCACACATCCGTCAAAAAGGAAAACACTATCCTGTGTGTCATCGGGCTTCGGACCGAAACGGATGACAAAATCGAACTCCTCCGATCGCAAGTCGACGAGACGGTGTGTTGTATCGATGCGCAAATCAAACTGATCGCAAATTGCGTAAAAGTTCGGCAGGCGCGGCGTTAGCCAGTACTCCGCAATCGCCAAGCTAGTAGAAAGTGAAAGCCGATTGTTTAGAACGGGCTCTTTTAGCGACTCCAGAACCGTACTGATGGACCCAAAGCCGGCTGTCAGTTCTGACGCTACGCCAATGGCTGCTACGGTCGGCATCGCGCCGGAAGGTTTGCGAACAAACAATTGGCAACCAACGAACTCTTCAAGTCCACGGATTTGCTGCCCGACGGCCGCAGTCGTGACTCCAAGATCATCTGCTGCCGAGCGAAAGCTGCCAGTCCGCAATGCAGCCTCTAGTGCGCGCAGTGCGCCGAGATGTGAGGTCCTCATCATCTATGTCTAAATCTCAGCTTTATGCGTATCAAGAACAAATGACATGACAGAGGGAAAATTCCGATCGAATTTACACCTATTGAAGATGGTCGCGCTGTTAAGGGTATAGGTTTTCTACATGCTGTTTGCATTCAATCTGGTGTGAAGCAACAGCACGGGTCCTGTCCAACCTAGCAGCCGTCCACATCTTGTTCCGTCTAAGACGCGACGAGAGATCAATTGAAAAGGGAGTGAAAAATATGGGAATTCATACCAAAGTCAGAGCTGGAAACACTCTTGGCGCAGCGGTTGCCTTGATTGTTGCCAGCGGATTGGGACATTCGGCTTTTGCAGAGTCCAGCGATGAAAAAATCGCGAGGGCTATGTCTGCCGCACCTTCGGACATCAGCGAAAACGCGACCATCATGGACGTTGATGGAACGATCCTCAGAGAAGGGAGCAACGAGTGGGTTTGCTTGCCAGGCGTCGGGCTTATCCCAGGCGACAAGCATCCAATGTGCAATGATCCTGTCTGGATGAAATGGATGGCCGCCGTCGGGTCTGGAGCTGAATTCTCCACAGATGTCGTGGGCGTTTCGTACATGCTTCAAGGCGATGCCATGGTGAACAACGACAACCCCATGGCAACCGATCCAAATGATGGGGGTGTGTGGGTGCAGGATGGGCCGCATCTCATGATGCTGTTTCCCAGTATGGACGTAGTCGCAAACTTGCCGCGCGATCCCTTTGTGGGCGGCGCATATGTCATGTGGGCAGACACACCTCTGTGGCACGTCATGGTCCCCATAGAGGCCAAAGCAAACACCAACTGATCTGTAACAATCGAACGGGAGAGCACGATGTCAGTCGAACACATCCAGAAATCAGTAAATGGCGTTATCGCCTACCTCACAGAGAACCCCGATGAGGCCGTTAGCACCAGCCCACCAATAACAGCGGTCATGGAGAGTGGATTGCGCTGCATAGCCACGGGAGACCAGGGTCAGTCCATAGTCACCGATATGCCGCAGGCAGTTGGTGGTGGTGCCTCAGCTCCGTCGCCGGGCTGGTTGTCTCGCGCAGCGCTAGCAACATGTGACGCTACCAGAATTGCTCTGCGTGCGGCTGAACTTGGCATTGAGTTGGACACACTCGAAGTCACTACCGACAGCGTGGATGACGACCGTGGTCTGTTCGGCACGGACCCCTCCGTTCGAGCTGGTTCCTTGAGCCTGCGAACAAGGGTAAAGATTGGCGCAGCGGGGGTTGGCGAAAAGGTACTGTGGGAAATTGTTGATTACGCGGTAACTCATTCACCAGTCGCCGACGCTTGCAGGCGTGAAACGCCTTCAACGCTAGAAGTCAAAATCGCCTGACAGTTCCAACGAAGGGAGTACCGCCCAATGAATAAGAGAAATCGCTCCTGTGAAGGGGGCTGCACATGTGGTCATGTACGTTACCGGGTCTCCTCAGAGCCAATGATTGTACACTGTTGCCATTGCACTTGGTGTCAACGCCAAAGCGGTAGCGCCTTCGCCGTTAACGCC
>JABDPD010000282.1 GCA_013042895.1 Boseongicola sp.
ATGAACGCCCGTTGAGCGTCGTGAAGGTTTTCTAAAGGATATGTCGCCGCAAGTGACGGTTTGATCTCACCGTTTTCGATATAGCGGACAAGATTTGTCATGACTTCCGGGGGAATAACCGTCGAACCGGTCAGGGTCAGATCGCGCAGATAAAATGTGCGTAAATCAAGCTCTACAATGGGTCCTGCGATGGCTCCGGAGCACGTATATCTCCCTCCGCGTTCCAGGATTTCGATGAGATTTGCCCAGTATGGCCCTCCGACCACATCAGCAACCACCGAGATCTTTTCGTCACCAAGAGCCCCACGCAGATCTTCGGGATCGCGCGGCAGTACCATATCTGCGCCAAGCTTCCACACATCTTCATGCTTTGCCTTCGATGCCATCGCGATCACTTTAGCTCCGCGACGTCTGGCAAGTTGCACCAAAGCGCCTCCGACACCACCCGACGCCCCTGGAACCAGCACTGTGTCGCGTTCCGTAACATCTGCACGTGTTAGCATGCCTTCAGCTGTTGAATACGAGCATGAGAACGTCGCAAGTTCTGCGTCCGTGAGACTCGAGCGCACAGGAATCGCATTTCGCGCCGGCATTGTAGTGAACTCGGCAAATCCGCCATCGCGTTCTGAACCAAAGTAACCCGTTTTGTTCATATCGGACGGGTCATCCACATCGCGCAACCAATTGTCGCTTATCACACGCTCCCCAACGCGGGATGGCTCGACGCCTTCGCCGACTGCAACGATTTTCCCACACACATCGGCTCCCTGAATGCGTGGAAACGTAATCGGAGAACCTCCCCATGCCGGATCCTCTTCGCCCACTTCCGAAAATCCACTGCCCGTCGTAGCGTCCGTCACAGTCTTCGAATACCATCCTGATCGCGTGTTCACATCGGTATTGTTCAACCCGCAAGCGCCGACGCGGATCAAGACCTCGCCGCTTGCCGGAACAGGCTTGGGCCAATCGCTCCGAAACACCATCTGGTCGAGCTCACCGTGCCCCATTGTGACCATGGCTTTCATAATTGTGGGCGAATTCATTGCAGTTCCACTCCTTGGTTGGGGCTCGGGCCTCCAGAAAAAGTACTCTATCAAACCGAACGCTTTGTCAGAGCAATCTAGACGGCGGACAAAGTATAGACCTGACCCATCCAGCAACATAATCCATTTGGCAAGCAAGGTTGCATTGGAAAGCTATGCTTTGAACAGGATCGCTTATCACTCAATCTGATCGCCACGCAGTTCTTCCCGCGGTCATGGCCGGAATCGTCGAGTACAGCGTTGCAAGCTATGCGATTTACAATGCAGGTATCTTGATTTCGAATTCCGACTCAATCTCTGGGGACGAAGCCTTTCTTGTCCCGCGCGAAGCTACATTTGCCGGAAAAACCTGGTGGGTCGGCGTCGTATTAAGGGGCTGGTCGCGCCTCGGCGATTTCCCATAAACGCGATGAATTGTGGATCGCGCTTGGTCCAATCCGGTTACTTTTGCGTCAAAGCGACTTATTAGCGTTCAACGTCTCCGCGACCGAGCGCGCCGCCGAAAAGACCAATCAGTTCTGGCAAGTCGCAGAAGCTCCGCGGAGCGAGACAGGCTACTTCCGCATCGGAACAAAGTAAGACGTGAACGACTCAAAGCCCGAGACGGTACCCGAAATCTGGACGAAACCCGCCGCTTTGCACTATTCGGGGTTCAACTGTCAGATCGCTCCTGACCCGGAGGGTCGCTATATACAGACCACCCATAATCTGTTCCGCTTTTGGGAAGGTCGCCTGCTTTGAGATTCCGCGCCATAAAGGCTTTCGCGATAAAATTTGCAGTGATCGGTGCGGTCAGGAACAGGAAGAGCGTGATAACCAACTCATGAACCGAGATTTGACCCGTTTTGACGACAAAATACATCATTGAGGCAATCAGGACGCCTCCGATCCCGAGCGTCGTAGCCTTGGTTGGAGCATGCAGCCGCTGCATTGGGTCCTTCAGCTTTATTAGGCCATAAGAACCAACAAATCCAAAGACACCGCTAATAACCAACATGATCGCAATTAGAAGTTCGGCTATGAATGGCATGTCTTCACCTCACTCAATGATGTCGCCACGCAACAAGAATCGGCAGTAGGCCACAGTCGAGACGAAACCCACCATTGCCACCAACATTGCCGCCTCAAAGTAAATCGCGGTCCCACGCCCGATCCCGTAAATCACAAGCAAAGCAATCACATTGATCACCATCGTATCCAACGCAAGGATGCGATCAGCGGCATCCGGACCAACCGCAATCCGCCAAAGGTCCAAAAGCAGTGCAACTCCGAAGCACAGAGCGGCAAATAGAAGGGCCGCCTCAATCATTGGAAAATCTCCTTCAACCGTTGTTCATAACGCGACTTGATCTCATCCCGCACGGCGTCTGGATCGTCTGTGTCGAGGCAATGTACCAAGATGCAGCTCCCATCCGCTGCCAGCGTCGCTGAAACCGTACCTGGCGTCATGGTTATTGTTCCTGCCAGAACAGTGATGGCCTCGGCAGAGGTCAAGTCCAATGGCACTGGAATCCAATGCGTGCGAATGTCCTCATTGCGGCGAAATAGAATGATCGTCGCAACTTGAATGTTCGCAACAACAATATCCCAAAGCACAACCAGAGTGTATTCGGCGATTTTCAATGGATTGCTGATTTTGGGACGGTCTGGCCAGTAAGGAGCCGTTATCATTGGAATGCCAATGCCGAACACAATGCCAAGTATTACATGACCAAGAGTCAGAGTGTTGACCAACGCCAACCAAAATAGAACAAGCGTCACGCTCAACAAAGGGTGCGGAATAAGACGTCTCATCATGTCTCAGCCCTCTCCTTCTGGATCAAGCACGGCGGAGATATAGCCCGCCTTGTCAAACAACTGCGCTGACGTGCCCTCAAGATAGGCCGACACTGGGCCCGCAAATGCCGCGAGGCCTATCAGCACCGCGATGACCGCCATGGTCGGTGCAACTTCCAATGGCTCTGCCCTTGGCATCACCGTTTCAGCGACCTCGGCGCTCTCGTCCACTTCCAACTGAATTGCTGTCGACTTCCAGAAAAGAGTACTTCCCGCGCGGGCAAATCCGACAATCGTCAAGAGCGAACCAATCAGTATCGCAGTCCAGGCCCAGCCGATCGTTTCAGGATCACGCAGCGCATCCAATATTAGAAGCTTACCCAAGAACCCACTCAGTGGAGGCATTCCCGCCATTGCGATTGCAGTTCCGAAAAACAACGCTGCAAAAAGTCCATTCTGAACCGTAGGCGGCTGCTCGCTAAGCGCGTCTCCAGCTCGACGCGACACCACAAGGTCCGCCATCAGGAACAGACCTGCCGCCGCAAAGGTCGAGTGCAGCATGTAATAAAGCGCCGCCGTCATTGCGTTCGGCGAAAAGGCCGCAACGGCTACGAGCAATGTCCCCATCGACCCGACAATTGAGAATGCGATCAGCGGCATCAGTCGCTTCGCGCCGAGCACTCCCAACGCCCCAACCGCTATCGTCACTATGGCCGCGGGGAACAACCACGAAGCAATCAACCCTTCGGTCCCGGGTGTTTCTGGGCCGAAAGCCAGAGTGTGTACGCGGATAATCGCGTAGGCACCGACTTTCGTCATGATCGCGAACAACGCTGCCACAGGAGCCGGTGCATTGGAATATGTTGCTGGCAACCAGAATTGCACAGGAAAGAGCGCAGCCTTCACCGCAAAGACTACAAGTAAAAGGATCGCTGAGACACGGACCAGCGCGGCTTCATCCGCGGGAATTTCCGGCATCTTGGCCGCAAGGTCCGCGATGTTAAGCGTGCCGGTGCTCGCATAGAGCGTCCCTAAGGCAAACAGGAACAAAGTCGATCCGGCGAGGTTCATTACGACATATTGCAGGCCGGCCTGCATCCGTTCACGCCCGCCTGCATGGATCATCAATCCATAGGAAGCGATGAGCAAAACCTCAAAGAAGACAAAAAGATTAAACACGTCCCCCGTTAAGAAAGCACCGCAAATTCCCATAAGCTGAAACTGGAACAACGCGTGAAAATGCCGCCCGCGGTCGTCCCAACCCGTCACAACCGCATGGACCAAGACGAACAGTGCTAAAAGCGAGGTTAGCATAACCATCATCGCCGAAAGTCGGTCCAACACCAGAACAATGCCAAAAGGTGCAGGCCAGCTTCCGAGACGGTACACATGCGTGTCCCCATCGCTGGCCAGTATTGTCAGCCCTGCTGCAATGGCAACGAGGGTCGCGGTCCCGGCGATAGACGTTACACGTGCAAGGCTGATGTCGTGCCGCATTACAAAGCCGATGATCGGTGCCAGCATCGCAGGCAGAATA
>JABDPD010000227.1 GCA_013042895.1 Boseongicola sp.
AATCGCAACACTCCTTGCGCTGGCCTTCTCGATCGCCACTCCAAGGCATCGGGATCTGATCTGGTGGGTGCCGCTGATGCACCTATATTTTCCGCTTTCCGCTGTAGCGTCTTGGAAGGCGATAGCCGAACTTGTCACCCGACCCTTCTACTGGGACAAAACAGCCCACGGCGGCCGGACTAGTCTGCCGAAGCGCCGCTGGCGTCAGCGGCGGCCTCAGCATCTCGCCTGAGCCTTGCCTCATAAGCTCTTGAAATATGTCCCTTTAATTCGTTCTGAGCCGAATCTGCATCACCTCTTGAAATCGCTTCGACGATGGCTTCATGCTCTGCCAGAGCTCGCTCACTCCGCCCTTCCGCTGCCAGTGATGTCGTCGTCATCAGCGCCATCGAGCGGTAAACTAGGTCTAACTGCTGCACCAGATATCGGTTGTGTGACGCAAGATGCACCTGTCGATGAAACCGGCGGTTTGTGCGGCTAAGCGCCGAAGGATCGCCAAGCCGCCCTTTGTCTTCTTCAACAAAGTCCCGAAGCAAGCGCACTTCTTCATCGGTTGCGTGGCGGGCCGCTAACCGCGCCGCCAGCCCTTCAAGTTCCGAGCGAACAACATACAACTCAGCCATTTGATTGTGATCAAGTGACGCCACGATCAAAGACCGCCCATCGCGGGCCAAAAGCGATTGCGTTTCAAGACGTTGCAGCGCTTCGCGAATTGGTGTGCGAGACACGCCGAACCGATCCGCAAGCTCGCTTTCAACCAGCCTGTCACCTGGTCGATAAGTCCCTACATCAATCGCCTTCAGGATCAACTGATAGGCATCCTTTTGCCCTGCGCGCGCATCGGCCATATCAGCCCATCCCTTGTTACAAGTCCTTAACCGAACCTATGTCCCCAGCCCCCGAGAGATCAAGCTCCCTTCATTGCAAAGGCCCCCTCCCGAGGGTATGCCCTCCTCATGCTCGCATCCGCTTTCTCACACGTGTCAACCTGGGTCTTCGATCTGGACAACACCCTCTACCCACCGGAAGCGCGTCTGTTTGATCAGATTGAGGTCAAGATGACGAACTGGGTTGCGGAAACACTCAACGTGACACAAGCCGAGGCCGACCACCTGCGCAAACATTACTGGCAGAAATACGGCACAACGCTCGCGGGCTTGATGGAAGAACATGGAGCAGATCCAAGGCCTTACCTGATTGACGTCCACGAAATCTCACTGGACCATCTTGAGGTCGATCAACGTTTGGCCGATGTGATCCGAGCACTTCCGGGAAGACGGATCGTGTATACTAACGGCTCGGAACCCTATGCCCGACGCGTTCTTGATGCACGTGGCCTCGAAGACCTGTTCGACGCAGTTTATGGTGTTGAGCACGCCGAGTTTCGCCCAAAACCAGAGCGGCAAGCCTTTGAATCTGTGTTCAAAAAAGATGAACTGTCCCCGAACTCAGCCGCAATGTTTGAAGACGAACCGCGCAATCTGGCGGCACCATTTGAATTGGGGATGAGAACCGTCCATGTCGCACCCGACGTTGTCGACGCTCCTCACATCCATCATCACACCGATGATCTGGTGGGCTTCCTGTCGCAGATCCTGCGATAACTCTTTTCGCGCCCTTTCACCGCTCATAGGGTGTTCCCATGAACAGAACTGACGTCGATATCTTCATTTCGGGCGGCGGCATCGCCGGTCTCACCGCTGCAGCAGCTTTCGCCCATCAAGGGCTTTCAGTCGTGCTCGCAGATCCTAGTGTGCCGCCTGCGAACCTGGACACG
Source organism: Boseongicola sp. (assembly GCA_013042895.1). Classification (GTDB taxonomy): domain Bacteria; phylum Pseudomonadota; class Alphaproteobacteria; order Rhodobacterales; family Rhodobacteraceae; genus Boseongicola. The sequence continues at coordinate 1,778 of JABDPD010000227.1, forward strand.
TCCGGGTCAGACCTTCGCTCAACCGCATTTTTAGCGCCTGCACGCGAACTTCTTGAAAACATTGGGCTTTGGGAGTCGGTCGAAAGAAATGCAGAACCCCTGAACACGCTTCGCGTCATCGACTGCCAGGGACAACCGCCTTCGCCGCGCACAGACCGCGCCTTTCAATCCACCGATCTTGGTGCTCCGAGTTTTGGCTGGAACCTGCCTAATTGGCTGACCAGGAAAGTGTTGAGCGAAACTCTCGCGAAGTCTCCGAATGTAGACCTGCGCCTTGGTACTGGGTTCGCAGGATTGGTAACCCGTGAACGGGAAGCCATTGTCACGCTGACTTCAGGCGAACAAATCCGTGCCAGACTCGCGGTTGCCGCAGACGGTCGTACCTCGCCACTTCGGGAAGCTGCTGGAATCGCTAGCAAAACAACCCGCTATGGCCAGAAAGCCCTAGCATTTATTGTCGCGCATCAGAAACCCCACGAGAATATCTCAACCGAGCTTTACCTTACCGGTGGCGCCTTCACGACCGTTCCTTTGCCCGATCATGACGGTCAGCATTGCTCCGCGATCGTTTGGATGAACGACGGTGCCGTTGCGGTCCGCTTGAACAATCTCGACGACGATGCCTTTGCTGCCGCTGCAACCGAGCGGTCCTGCGGCGTACTCGGACAAATGACGCTCATCTCGCCCAAGAATGTTTGGCCCATTG
>JABDPD010000291.1 GCA_013042895.1 Boseongicola sp.
CTCTTTGTTGAAGAAAAAGCCTGCTCCAGAAGCTGACGAGGTGTTTGTTGAGCCTGCGCCTGAAGGTCTCAGCGCCCGAGTAACTGCTGCGGTAAACTCTCGAGTTCGCCGCCCAGATGGGCTTCGCGAAGAACCTCCTGTTGTCGCAGATGGCATGCCTCGTACAGTCATGCTGGACGAGTTCGGCGAGCTTTCGACGTACTCGGATGACCTTGCAGCACGAGAAATGCCCGAACCTGAATTGGTGGTTACCCAAAACGAGCCCGGTGGTGGTTTCCACTCATCTCGTCCGGTCGTGAAACACAAAAAGGCCAAACCGGCCCCCTCCAAACGCGCAAAAGCGGAAGCCCAGCCACAGCTAAACTTTGGTGGAAGCGAGAGCGAATTTGAAATTCCACCCCTTGGCCTCCTAAGCGATCCAGCGGTCATTGAACGGCACCACCTGTCCGACGAAGCGCTAGAAGAGAATGCGCGCATGCTTGAAAGTGTGCTTGATGACTATGGTGTGAAAGGCGAGATCGTCAGCGTTCGCCCCGGTCCTGTCGTGACAATGTATGAACTGGAACCAGCTCCGGGTTTGAAAGCGAGTCGCGTAATCGGTCTTGCGGACGATATAGCGCGTTCGATGTCGGCTTTGTCCGCGCGTGTTTCCACTGTTCCAGGCCGTTCGGTCATCGGCATCGAACTTCCGAATGAAAACCGTGAGAAGGTTGTTCTGCGCGAGCTGCTCTCGGGTCGCGATTATGGGGACGGAAGCCACCGTCTTCCACTCGCTCTCGGTAAGGACATCGGCGGTGACCCGGTTGTAGCGAACCTCGCGAAGATGCCCCATCTTCTGATCGCCGGTACAACGGGTTCGGGTAAGTCCGTGGCGATCAACACGATGATCCTCAGTCTGCTCTACAAGCTAACGCCTGAGGAATGCCGGATGATCATGATTGATCCGAAAATGCTGGAACTATCGGTTTATGATGGAATTCCGCATCTTCTCTCGCCCGTTGTAACGGACCCAAAGAAGGCGGTCGTTGCTCTGAAGTGGGTCGTCGGCGAGATGGAAGAGCGCTATCGCAAGATGTCCAAGATGAACGTCCGCAATATCGAAGGTTACAACGGTAAGGTCCGCGACGCTCTTAAGAAGAACGAAATGTTCAGCCGTACAGTGCAAACCGGGTTTGACGATGAAACCGGAGAACCAGTATTCGAAACCGAAGAATTTGCTCCGGAAACGCTTCCCTACATCGTCGTGATTGTTGACGAGATGGCTGATCTCATGATGGTTGCCGGCAAAGAGATTGAAGCGTGTATCCAACGTCTTGCGCAGATGGCGCGAGCATCAGGTATTCATTTAATCATGGCGACGCAAAGACCTTCGGTTGACGTTATCACTGGCACAATTAAGGCCAACTTCCCGACACGCATCTCGTTCCAGGTGACGTCGAAGATCGACAGCCGAACGATCCTCGGTGAGATGGGAGCTGAGCAGCTCTTGGGTATGGGCGACATGCTCTATATGGCAGGCGGTGCGAAAATCACCCGCGTTCATGCACCATTCGTTTCTGATCAGGAAGTTGAAGAAATCGTCAATCACCTGAAGAGCTTCGGCGCACCGGAGTATGTGTCCGACGTTCAAGAAGGCCCTGATGAAGACAGCGAGAACGAGATTGATCTGGTGTTGGGCCTCGGTGGAAATACGACCGGCGAGGACGCTCTTTATGACCAAGCGGTGCAGATTGTGATCAAGGATCGCAAGTGTTCGACGTCTTACATTCAGCGAAAGCTGGCGATTGGTTACAATAAAGCCGCACGCCTCGTGGAGCAGATGGAAGACAGTGGCCTCGTGAGCGCAGCTAACCATGTGGGTAAGCGCGAAATACTGGTCCCAGAGCAATAAAAAAAGCTGACAGGGGCCTGATGTCTCCTGTCAGAAGCGTGATATTGCCTAGCGGTGGCGCCGCGGGCCCAGTGCTCCTATATCGAGTTAAGCAGTCATAAAGGGCCATCTATGCATCGCAGAATATTTCTCGCCTCGGGCGCCGCCGCATTGATCGCGGCTCGTCCCGCCTTCGCGCAGCAGCTTTCGCTGAACGTGATCTCGGCGTATTTGAACGAAATTGAGACCGCGCAATCGCCGTTCACTCAGGTCAACGACGATGGAACTCTTGTGACTGGTACGCTCTACATCCGCCGCCCCGGCCGGATGCGGTTTGAATACGATCCACCGACCGACCTCTTAGTTGTGGCTGGCGCGGGGCAGGTCGGCATTTTTGACGGCAAGTCAAACGTGGGCGCTGCTGAGCGCTACCCGTTGAGCCGTACACCACTCAATCTCATTCTCGAGCAAAGCGTGGATTTAGCGCGCAGAAACATGGTCGTCGGGCATGAATTCGACGGCACAGCGACTGTCGTTACAGCGCAAGATCCGGCTCATCCGGAGTATGGCTCCATTGCATTGAAGTTCACGGATAGTCCCGTGGAGCTACGCCAATGGATCATCCGCGACGGGCAGGGCGCCACAACAACAGTGATCCTCGGACAGCTGGTTCAAGGCGCCCCAATTCCTGCGCGCCTTTTCGACATCAATCGGGAAGAGACAAACCGGCAGCGATGACACCGGTTCAGACTTTACCGCAGGATCTCAGTTGAGCATCGTAGGTGATCGCACGCGATGCGACATCGTTGGATACCTTCAAGAGCCAGCCTTTGGCGCGATAGCTTCCGCGCCGATAGCCTGTTCGACCTTCGTGATAGGCAAGATACTGGTTGCGGGTATCGGACAGCGAAATCCCAAGTTCCTCGCGGGATGCATTGAAATACCA
>JABDPD010000292.1 GCA_013042895.1 Boseongicola sp.
GAAGTAGTCCATCTCGTGCGGTACATCGTGGTTATCGTCAAAGATGAAACTGTCACCGCGCGTGCGGGCATTGCGATCGGCGTATTTGATCGAGAAGACTTCCCAGTCGGACATATCGCAGACTCCTGTGAACGACAGTGTTTTGTGGATCATGCCACCGCTACCCCACGCAGCAAGAAAAACCTTTGGATTTCGGGTTGCCGGAGTTGACAGTTTGGGAGCAGAGCGGGACGGTCGGAGCAGTTTTTGAGGGGATTTGGGATGGCGGATGGAGACGCTTTGAAGGTCGCGATGGTTGGGGCTGGGTACTTCAGCCAGTTTCATGTTGAAGCTTGGGGGCGGATGCCGCGTGTAAACTTGGGCGGAGTTTGTGACCGCAATATAGAAACGGCGAGAGCTACAGGTGCCCCTGCGTTTGATGACCTTGAAGCAATGCTTGCGGCAGTTTCCCCAGATATTCTGGACGTAGTGGTGCCTCCGGTGGCGCATGCTGAGACATTACGGGTGGCTTTTGCGCATGGCGTTGAGACCGTGATTTGCCAGAAACCTTTTTGTCGAACTTTTGGGGAGGCCGAAATCATCGTCGCGGAGGCTGAGGAAGCGGGTGTGACTCTTGTCGTTCACGAGAATTTCCGCTTCCAACCTTGGTTTCGCTTCATCAAGTCTGTTCTTGAGACGGGAGACCTAGGCGAGTTGCAGCAGATCTCGTTCCGCCTGAGACCCGGCGATGGTCAGGGGCCACGGGCTTATCTGGATCGGCAGCCCTATTTTCAGAAAATGGAACGGTTGCTGATCCATGAAACCGCTGTGCATTTCATTGACACCTACCGCTATTTGCTCGGTGATCCGGTTGCGGTATATGCGGATCTCCGGCGACTGAATCCGGTCATTGCGGGCGAGGATGCAGGGTTCTTCATTATGGACCACCCCGACGGCGTTCGCTCACTCTTTGATGGTAATCGGCACATTGACCACATTGCTGTGAACACTCGATGGACGATGGGCGAAGCATTGGTTGAGGGGACCAAAGGCGTGTTGGAGTTGCGCGGCGACGGGACAGTTTGGAAGCGGGAGTTTGGGTCATTGGAGCGTTCGCTGGCGTTCACACCAACGACAGAAGGCTTTGCGGGCGACTGCGTTTATGCGTTGCAAGAGCATGTAGTGGCGGGCGTTCTTGACGGCGCGCCGTTCGAGAATTTGGCTGAGGACTACCTGACAGTCGTTGCGATTGAGGAGGCGGTCTATCGGTCGGACGCGGAGGGGTGCAAGCTCACACTCTGAGGACGCGCCTTTTGCGTTTGTAGGTGAGCGCGAGTGTTACAAACTGACAGACCACTGTTTCGGGAGGGGCGGTATTTAGCGGCAAGAGGATGCCCCGATTTTTATCGTAAGTGAGAGCGTCCGTGTAAATGTCGCGCACTAGGTTCATCACACCGGACTGGCAGTGGACGAAAAGACCGATGGTCTCAGGAGTTTTCTCACTCCAGCCAATACGGATGGGCGTTCCGGCGGATCTAGGAACAGGGGCGAACGAAGGCTGACCCCATTTCAGGGTTTCTGTAAGCGGTGTGACCTTGGCTTCTGCTGCAGCCGCCAAAATGAGCGCGCGCAGTTCCAACATGCGGGCGCGAGGTGCCGCGGGAAGCCGCTCAATTGCGGCTTGGACGTCTTTAGGTGGGTCCATTTCTGTCATGCAGTCAGCATAGCGGATGAACCGGGCAAGACTTGCAAAAGTTTGGCATGGGATGGCGTAGATGCGACGCGAGGCGGCGCAGACGGGCTTGCTTTCGGTGCTCGTTCAGGGTGGCCTCTGAGGCAATAGCACGGAGATCGGCGATGCAAGACTTTTGGCAGAACTACATAGATGGAGCGTGGAGCGACGGTGGCGGCGGTCGGATTGACGTGGTGAACCCCGGCACGGGTGATGTTCTGGCCGCGCATGCTTTGGCCAACGCCGGCGATGTGGATCGTGCGGTTCGCGCTGCTGAGCGTGTTCATGCCTCACGTGTGCTGACAGACATGCGCCCAATTGAGCGGGGCCGCATGGTGCAGGAAATGGGGCGTTGGCTGCTTGCTCATCTTGATGAGATTTCGAGAGTTCTGACGCTTGAGCAGGGCAAACCGCTTTGGGAGGCAGTGACCGAAGTGAAAGGTGCTGCTCTCTATTTCGAGTATTACGGCAACCAAGCATCAACGGTTGAGGGCAAGTCCATCCCGCTAGGGGCCGGGTATTTCGACTTTACCGTGAACGAGCCATACGGTGTTTCGGCTCAGGTGATCCCTTGGAACTACCCACTTGAGATGACCGCGCGGGGCATTTCAGCTGCTTTGGCGACGGGTAACGCTTGTGTTGTGAAGTCGCCTGAACTGACTCCACTGACAAACGCCTATTTCGCGAAAGCCGCAGAGGCTGCGGGTTTTCCGGCAGGTACTGTGAATATTCTGTGCGGGCTTGGTCAGGTTGCAGGAGCCGCGCTGGTGTCCCATCGCAGTGTTCGACAAATTGTCTTTACCGGCTCTGTGCAGACCGGAATTGCGATCGCATCGGCTGCGGCGAAGAACGTCGTGCCCTGTGTGCTTGAGCTTGGAGGTAAGTCGGCGGCGATTGTACATGAAGACGCCGATCTTGAGGCCTTTGAGAGCGACATCCGTTGGGGGATTTATTTCAATGCGGGTCAGGTTTGCTCGGCCATGAGCCGGGTCATCGTACATGAGAGCCGCCGTGAGGAGTTGTTGGAGCGCGCGACTGAAATCGCGCAATCTTTGTCTGTTGGTCCCGGAATCGAACGCGACGTCGAAGGCCCGACCATGGGCTCGATGGTTTCCGACGGCCAGCGCGACCGAGCCGCGGGAATGGTTCAGGTGGCGGAATCGCAAGGCGCGCGAGTTGTAACTGGAGGACGTAAACTCAATCGCCCTGGGGCATTCTTAGAACCAACGGTATTGGATGGCGTGACCTCAGATATGACAATTGCGCAGGAAGAGGTTTTTGGACCTGTTCTTTCAGTGATGTCATTCAGCGATGATGAAGAGGCAATCGAGATCGCGAATTCAACCGATTATGGGTTAGTAGGTGGCGTTTTCACGAAGGATCTAGATCGGGCGACCCGCGTTGCGCAGAGAATGCGGGCGGGACAAATCTTCATCAATGAATGGTTTGCCGGTGGCATTGAGACGCCGTTTGGCGGCTTCGGTAAGTCTGGCTATGGTCGCGAAAAGGGGCGCGAGGCGCTCTGGAACTACGTGCAAACGAAGAACGTTGCGATGAAGTTGGGCTAACTGCGGAGTTCGCCTAGACCTGACCAGATCAAGCGCAGCGAAATCAAAACAAGGACTACGTTCAGAGCAAGTTTGAAGTTGCGGTCGCTCATTTTAGCCAGGGCGTGTTTACCGACATAAGTTCCCAAAAACCCGGTAGCGATCATGGCGGCGATCGTGAAGACCCAGGGGGCAAAGGCGAATCCGAGCAAGCCAAAAATCACGACTTTCAGACCATGCTGCAACGTCATCACTGCGGCATGTGTCGCGACATGTGAATGTCGATCTAGCGCCAAGGACTTAGTGAAGCTGGCAACGAAGAGACCGGTGGCCCCGAAGAACATGGTCAGAAAGCTCGAGAGAACGCCGGCGATCGCAGGCCAGCGACTGAGCCACTTTGGCGACCTTGCGAACACGGTGAAAACTACAAAAGCTCCGACACCGATTTCCACGTAGGCTGGAGGAAGATCGACTGCGATAAGGCCCCCAACTGTGGCACCGACAAGCGTGCCGATGGCAAAGGCTGGCAGGGCGACCCAATGAACATCGCGGAAGAACATCGCAAGGCGGCCTGCGTTTGAGCCGAGCTGGATAACGCCGTGAACCGGGATTAGGGCAAGAGGCGGAACGAGGTTCGCCATAACAGCGAGGACCAGCCCTCCACCGCCGATCCCAAGAGCCACGGTGATGAAAGAACCTAGAAAGCTAATGACAGCGAGGGCAATAAAAGCGACCTCAGACACATCGGGCGGCAAAAGGATTATTGGGATCATGGGGCCCTGGCTTTCGTTTTCTGCCCTTGCGGTTCCCCGCATTGGCCCGGAAGGTAGCCATAGAATGAATTGGAGGGAATGGCATGTCTTCGAAACTGTTTGATCTTTCGGGAAAGCGCGCGTTGATCACGGGCTCGTCGCAGGGAATTGGCTTTGCCTTGGCCGAGGGGTTGAAGGCAGCGGGGGCTTCCGTTGTGTTGAATGGCCGTGATGCGGGAAAACTTGCGGATGCCTCTGAGCGCTTGGGTAATGCAGCGACATTGGCTTTTGACGTGACGGACCATGATGCCGTGCGCGCCGCCGTAGATGGTGCCGAGTCTGAGGGCATGGCGTTTGATATTCTCATCAACAATGCAGGGATGCAGCACCGAACGGAGTTGCAGGATTTTCCAGCGGAAGCGTTTGAGCGTTTACTTCAAACGAACATCGCGAGTGTCTTTCACGTGGGACAGGCTGTTGCACGTCATATGATCGGTCGCAAGGCGGGTAAGATTATCAATATCGCATCCGTTCAGTCCGCTCTGGCGCGTCCTGGAATTGCGCCTTACACGGCGACGAAAGGGGCGGTAGCAAACCTGACAAAGGGCATGGCGACGGACTGGGCAAAGTATGGGCTGCAGTGCAATGCCATTGCTCCGGGGTATTTCGATACGCCGCTAAATGCGGCCTTAGTCGCTGATCCTGAGTTCAGCGCCTGGTTGGAGAAGCGCACCCCTGCGGGGCGTTGGGGCACTGTCGACGAGTTGCAGGGAGCGGCCGTATTCTTGTCGTCCGCGGCGTCGAGTTTTGTGAACGGACACACGCTTTATGTGGACGGCGGGATTACTGCGTCTCTTTAGCGGACCTCAAAGGGAGCGAGCTTTTCCCAGTCAAAGTCCACGCCTATGCCTGGTGTGTCAGGGGCGACTGCCCTGCTATCTTCAATGACGAGCGGGCGGCGCGTGTAGCGGTCGATGGGGAAGCTGTGGACTTCTAGCCAGCCTCCATGAGGCTGCGAGGACACGAGGCTGACGTGAAGCTCCTGCATACCGTGCGAACAGACCGGAACGTTGTGCTCGCGCGCAAGTTCGGCGACGCGTAGCCACCCGGTGATGCCAAGGCAGTTCGAGGCGTCAGGCTGGATGAAGCCGAGGCCACCCTGGGCGAGGGCCATTTCGAACTCATAGATGGTGTGGAGGTTTTCGCCTTGAGCAACGGGGATGCCGCCTTCCCGGGCGATGTGGGAGTAGCCTGGGTAGTCATCGGGGATGATCGGTTCCTCGAACCAGAGGATGTTCTGGTCCCGCACCGCTTGGGCGATCGAGACGGCCTGATCGCGGGTCATAGAGTAGTTTGCGTCGATCATGAAGGCACGGTCTGGGCCAAGGAGGTCCCGGATGGCGCGGATGCGGGTAATGTCTTCGACTTCATTTGGTTGGCCGATTTTGATTTTGACGGCGCTCAGGCCCACATCAATGTAGCCTTGGACATGGGATTTCAGTTTTTCAAGTGGGAAGGCAAGGTCGATGCCACCGCCGTAGGCTTTGCAGGTTTTCGCGGCCCCTCCAGCCAGTTGCCAAAGCGGTTTTTCGGCGGCTTTGGCGCGCAAGTCCCAGAGGGCGATGTCGATGGCGGAGATGGCAAAACTCAGGATGCCGCCCCGACCAACATAGTGCATATGAGCATCCATGGCGTCGTTTAGGGCTTCAACCTCTTTGGCGTCCTCGCCGATCAGGAACGGGCCGAGATCATGGACGATCATTGCGTGCGTCGCGTGCCCCCCGCGTCCGCCGTTGTAGGTGTAGCCGGTCCCGCTGCGCCCGTCTTCCAGTGTGACGGTCGCGGTAATCAGATGGAAATGGCTATGGGCGCCGTGCTTGGCGTCAACGAGCACCTCATCTAGCGGCACGGCAAATAGCCGTGGCTCGATCGAGATTATCTTGGTCATTGGCACTCGGGCACGGGGCTTATGACCGTGCCGTCGTCAAGATGGCTTAACAGATTGTCGACGGTGAGCCTGCCCATCGCTGCACGCGTCTCATGAGTGGCGCTGCCAACATGAGGAAGAAGCGTCACGTTTTTGAGATTGCGCAAGGCCTCAGGGACCTTTGGCTCAAACTCAAAGACATCAAGACCAGCCCAGCCGAGTCGGCCCTCAGAAAGAGCATCGATCATCGCGGTTTCGTCAATGACAGTACCGCGCGCGACGTTGATCAGCGTGCCCGTTGGTCCAAGCGCGTTTATGACGTCCGCGTTTACGAGATTGTGGGTTGCAGTGCCGCCTGGGGTGATGACAATAAGCACATCCGACTTCTCGGCCATTTCAACCAGATTGCCAACATACTGGTAAGGAACGTCTTTTTCGCTCCGAGTATGGTAGAGGATTGTCGGATTCCACGGCGCAAGTTTGGCGGCGATAGCCTGTCCGATGCGGCCCATTCCAAGGATACCAACAGTTCGATCGTCCGCGGATCGCGTGAGCGGACTGTTGCCCTTGGTTTCCCAGTTACCGGATCGAACCCACTCGTCATCGCGTAAAAGCTCGCGGTAACAAGCCAACATTAAAAGAACGGCAGTTGTTGCCACCTCTTCGTTAAGGACGTTTGGGGTATGGGTGACCATTATGCCCCGTCGCACAGCCTCATTGGCATCAATGTTGTCATATCCGACACCATAACAGGAAATCATCTTAAGGTTCGTTAATCCGGCCATGATGTCAGGCTTCACGCCATCGTGGCCGTTGGTCAGAACATGCGTGATCTTGTCACCATGTTCGGTGAGCCATTCGGCGAGATCTGCTTGGTCACTGGCTTTGTGGATGGCGAACTTTTCGGAGACACGTGCGGTCATTTCATCTGTTGCACCCCCGATTTGCAGAAGATCAGGCATCCTCGCCAACCTCCTGCCGCTGGTGTCCGAGGCCTTCAATATCGAGGTCCATAACGTCGCCGACTTTCAAATAGACCGGCGGTTTCATTCCCATGCCAACTCCGGGAGGCGTTCCTGTCGAAATGACGTCACCTGGATGCAGTGTAAAGAGGTGGCTTAGATGCTCGATGATCTCGGCTACGGTGAAAATCATTGTTGAGGTCGTGCCGGTCTGCATACGTTTGCCGTTCACGTCGCAGGACATGGAAAGATTTTGCGGGTCTGGAATTTCGTCTTTCGTGACGAGCCACGGACCCGTTGGGCCGAAGGTGTCAGGGCTTTTGCCCTTGGTCCATTGTCCCGTGAGTTGAGTCTGAAAGTGACGCTCGGAGACGTCGTTGACGATGCAATAACCCGCCACATAGTCGAGCGCTTCTTCCTTGGAGACGTATTTTGCGGCCTTTCCAATGACTACGCCAAGCTCGACTTCCCAGTCTGTATGGGTCGAGCCACGAGGCATCATCACGGCATCGTTCGGACCGACGATAGCAGAGTTGGCCTTGAAGAAGAGGATCGGGTGCTCGGGGATGTCCGCGCCAGTTTCGGCAGCGTGGTCAGAGTAATTTAGACCAATGCAGAGGAACTTACCGATATCACCGACGCAGGCACCGATACGAGGCGAGCCCGTGACTTCGGGGAGGGTTTCAGGGTCAATCGCGGCTAGACGGGCGAGCGTGGCATCGTCAAGAGTCGCGCCAGTAATGTCGTTCACATGTGCACTAAGATCGCGAAGGCTATCGCCGTGCATAAGTCCAGGTTTTTCGGCGCCTACTTCGCCGTATCGTACGAGTTTCATCTTAATTTCCTTTTAATGGGCGAGATCAGATTAGCCGGACCATCCGCCGTCGATGACATGAGGTTGTCCTGTGATGAAGGCACTTTCATCGCAGGCGAGGTAGACCGTGAGCGCCGCGATTTCCTCGGCAGAGGCGATGCGGCCCATGGGTTGGCGTGCGATGAATTGTTTTCTGGCTTCGTCATAGCCGCCGACTTGTTCTCCAAGTGTGTGTAGGCGGTCTTCCAGAGACGGGCTCTGGACGGTGCCAGGGCAAATGCAATTGCAACGAATACCTTTGGTGATGAAGTCAATGGCAACCGACTTGGTGAGGCCGATCACCGCTGCTTTCGTGGTACCATAAACGAAACGATTGGGGGCTCCGATGATCGACGAACAGGCGGATGACATGTTGATGATCGAGCCATTGCCACGTTCAAGCATGCCGGGCAGTGCCGCTCGGATAGTACGGAACATGGATTGGACGTTTAAGTCGAACGCGAAGTCCCATTCGTCATCTGTTGCGTCTAAGACCGTGCCGTGATGAACGAAACCCGCGCAGTTAAAGAGCACGTCGGGTTGCGCGTGATCTACAGCGGCCTTGATGCTTGCTGCATCCCGCGCGTCGGCAACACGCACCTCGATATTCGAATGATTCGCGGCTCCGAGATCGATGAGGGCAGCCTCACTGATGTCTGTGGCCACGACGTGTGCGCCTTCATTGGCCATGGCGATGGCGCTTGCGCGACCGATGCCTTGGCCTGCGGCTGTTATCAGAGCTCGTTTGCCCGCAAGCCGTTCAGATCCCATTTCTTTCTCCCAAAACATCAAGCGGTTCACTAGCTTGAATTGACTATGCCGTTTGCGGCTTGGTTTTCGATTCTGTTGTCGCTCGGACGTCGAGCGCACCAGTTAAGGTGGCCTTCCATTCGCGGATAGGCTTAGGGTCCGTCACGGTCAAGGTAGAGGTGACGACATGGCGGATAGGCAAAAGATAGCGGTCATTGGCACCGGGTTGATGGGGTTTCCCATGGCACGAAACCTCACGAAGGCTGGGCATAGCGTTGCTGTATGGAACCGTACTCCGGCACGAGCTGAGGGCTTGGCAGCTGACGGCGCAATCGTTGCGGAGAGTGTTGCGGCCGCGATCTCTGGTGCGGAAGTCGTATTGACGATGTTGTCGGACGGTTTTGCGACCGGGGCGCTCTTGGAAGACCCGGATGTCCGCTCTGCATTGCGCCCTGGCACTTTGTGGCTCGATATGTCGAGTGCCAAGCCTGAACATGCCCGTGAGCAATCCGATTTGCTGAAGAGCCTCGGGTGCGTCCATCTGGATGCGCCTGTTTCGGGCGGCACCAAGGGCGCTGAAGGCGCGAGCCTCGCGATAATGGTTGGCGGCGACGCCGAGGTTTTTGAGCGGGCGCTTCCCGTTCTGACCGACCTTGGACGACCTGTGCATGTCGGGGCGAGCGGAGCGGGTCAGTTGGCCAAGCTGGCCAATCAGACGATCGTTGCGGTGACGATTGGCGCTGTCGCTGAGGCGATGCTCCTGTTGGAGAAAGGTGGGGCCGATCCGGCGGCCGTGCGGCAGGCGTTGAGTGGAGGTTTCGCCGATTCGACGATTTTGCAGCAGCACGGAGCGCGAATGACCACTGGGGATTTCGTTCCAGGTGGGTTGTCGAAATTTCAGGTCAAAGACCTCGACAACACGCTGGCTGAAGCAGAAGCTTTGGGGCTGAAGCTGCCCTCGACCCAGACGATACGGGACCGATTCGTTTATTTCGTGGAAGAGATGGACGGGGCGGATTTGGATCATTCCGGGCTCTACCTTGAGCTTAAAGCGCGAAATGGGCTGGACGCATAACACATAACATCACACCACCTCCTCAAGGGGCTTGGTATCAACGTAGTTACGCTTTAAGTGGTCATGGATCGCCTGCCGGCATGCTTCAACATTGCGCGATAAAGCGGCATCAAGAATTGTCTGATGCTCCGCTATGATGGCGCTAAAATAGCTGCGTCCAAAGTCTCTTTCCTGAGCGACCATTTGTTGGCGGAATTGACCGTAGACGTTCTCATAGGTTTCACGGAGCATCGGTGAGCCGCATCGCGAAATGAGCGTGTCGTGAAAGCTCCACTCTGCATTGGTCCAAAGTTTCATGTTTTCAGGTTGTTCGGCCAAATCACCTGAGCGTTCGAACTCGCGCTCTAGATGACTGAGTTTGTGATGGGCTGCTGAGAGGTCTGCCTCCCAGCTAATGCCACCCAGCTTCATGGAGAGGGTCGCCCCTTCTTGTTCTAGCATCGTACGGAAGCGGGTCACATCATTGCGTTTATCGGGCGATGTGTATTGGGCACGAAAGCCTCGCTGCATCTCAAACTCGACAAGTCCGACTTTGGTGAGGCGGAGCAGGATGTCGCGCACGGTATTGGCCGAGCAACCGTATTCGCCTTGAAGCGCGGCGGGCTTCAATTTTTCACCTGGACCGAACCGGGCGTTCATCAGCTTTTCTTTCAGGTCGGCGTAAATCGCCTGCGAGTCCGTCTTCATGGGCCGCCTTTCACGACTCACATCTAGCAAATGTTTTTTGAGATTTGTCAAAAATTTTGAAATTTTCGATTTTTCCAGAATTTTGTTGGCAGCCGGCGAAACCCCGGCTACGGTCGAGTCGGCCCTAAGAAAGCGTGGCGTAGACTGCGGTGGGCGTAACTGAACTTTGGGAGGACCCCTAATGAAATTCATGAAGCTCGCCGCTGCCGCGGCAAGTACGATCGCGATCGTTGGCGCTTCCGCCGCTGTCGCTCAGACGACAAACCTTCGTATCCAGACGCACTATGCGCCTGAAACCGTTTCCGGTCAGCTGGCTCAGCAATACATCGACGACATTGTCGAAATGTCGAACGGCGAAATTCAGGTCGAGATGTTTTACTCTTCTTCCGTTGTGAAGTCCGTTGAGACATTCGATGCCGCGGCAACCGGAATTCTTGACTGCGACATGACCGGCGGTGGTTACCAGACGGGTAAGAACCCTGCGTTCCAGTTTGTGGCTGACATCATGGGCGGCTACGACACGCCTTACCAACAGCTTTCATGGCTGTACTTCGGCGGTGGTCGCGAAGCAGCTGCACCGCTTTACAACAAATACGGCATGGAGCTCATCGGCTGGTGGGTATACGGTCAGGAGAGCTTTGCGTCTTCCAAGCC